>JAYTHQ010000077.1:0-6320 GCA_043732445.1 Bdellovibrionales bacterium
TCGGCCAGCGAAGCTCGTGCTCGATTGACTTCGTGCGGATTTGAAGTCGATTACGTCGTCGACCGTGATGGTCGTCGCTACGGTGCGGTCAAAATCGGCGGCGTTCGACTCATCGATAATATGGCGTTGAAGAACTGCTCACCAGACGCATCCAAGGCCGACGAGCGGTCATCAGAGAGCTCCTTAGCTGAAGCGGGCCCTCATGCGTAAATCGAAAATTCTCTTCCAGCTCTCGGGATCAATTGCGTGTTTCAAGGCCTGCGCGATTTTATCGTCGCTCGTGAAAGACGGCCATGACATCGAGGTCGTCGCAACCGCAAGCGCCTTGAAATTTGTTGGCGAAGCCACACTGGAAGGTTTGACCGGCCGCCGTGTGCACACTCAGGCCTTTGAAGCCGGCAGCTACATGCAGCACATTCATCTTGTTCGGTGGGCCGATTTAATCGTTCTTGCACCAGCCAGCGCAAATACCCTGAACAAGATGGCTGCTGGCATTGGCGACGATCTGGTCACGACGCTGTTTCTGGCTCACGATTTTAAAAAGCCCTACTTAGTTGCACCCGCCATGAATCAAACGATGTTTGCGCATCCTGCAACCCAAGCGGCACTCGCGAAAATAAAACTGTGGGGCGTTCAGGTTTTGGCCACAGGCCATGGTTCTCTCGCCTGCGGCGAAAGCGGCGACGGTCGCATGCTAGAGCCCAACGAAATCTTAGCAGCGGTGAAGGAGTCTTTAAAAACTTCTCTCGAGACTAAAACTGAGACTCCACTGATTGTTGAGGCCCGAACTAAAAAAATCTTAATCACGGCCGGTGGGACCGAAGAACCGATCGATGGTGTGCGTTCGATCACCAATACGAGCACCGGCCGCACTGGCGCGGCGCTCGCGACCTGGTTTGCCAATCATGGAACCGAGGTGACCCTCTTGCGCGCAGTGAATGCGGTTGCTCCACCGAGTTCTCCACATCTCACTCAGCAAACGTTCAGCTCGTTTGAGTCTTTGCAAACGCGTTTGGCAGAGACGCTGATGAAAACTAAATTTGACGCCGTCGTTCACCTCGCAGCGGTGGCCGATTACTCTCTGAAGGAAATCGAGACCAACGGAGCGGTTCATGCGGCACCGCTAACCAGCAAAATTAATTCAGGTGAAAGTCTGACCTTACGCCTAAAGCGAAACCCAAAACTCGTCGATTCGATTCGCGCGCTTTCAAAGAATTCCGCCGTCAAAGTGATCGCCTTTAAACTCACTCGCACCCACGACTTTCAAGAGCGCCAAGCCGCCATCGCTAACTTGTCAAAACAAGCGGTCCCAGACTTTATTGTTCACAACGACCTCCAAGAGATGTCGGCCACCTTCCACCCGTTCGAAATTTATCATATAGACCAGGCGCAAGCCGCAGACGCGAAATTTCAATCTGTGGCAAAAGTTGAAGGTGCAGAGGCCCTCGCAAAGAAATTATCTGAATTGATCGGAGGTCCTCAATGACTCTCAGTCTAGACGTTGGCAACACGACTATTCATGGCGGCGTCTTTGATGGCGATCGGCTAAAGGCGCAATTTCGCCGCACCTCTGAGTTTCGCGCCTCGAGCGATGAGCTTGGAATCTTCCTCCGCTCGGTTCTTCGCGAAAACGAGATCGACCCCGCAAGCATTCATCAAATCGCAATTTGCTCGGTCGTGCCTGACGCCATTCACTCGCTCCGCAATGCCTGTCTAAAGTATTTTAAGCTGAATCCATTTTTACTTCAGGCAGGGGTCAAGACCGGTCTCAAGATTAAATATCGTAATCCGCTCGAAGTGGGCGCCGACCGCATCGCAAATTCCATCGCTGGAACCCATCTCTTCCCTGGCCGTGATCTTTTGATCGTCGATTTCGGTACGGCGACAACCTTTTGCGCCGTGAACAGCGAAAAAGACTATCTCGGTGGCGTGATCATCGCAGGGCTTCGCATCTCGATGGAGGCGCTCGAGACCAAAACCGCAAAACTCCCGTCGGTTGAAATCGTTTCGATGCGTGAAGCACTCGGGCGTTCAACCGTCGAGAGTATTCAATCTGGTTTGTACTACTCTCAAGTCGGGACTGTCCGCGAAATCAAAACACGACTGATAAAAGAATGTTTTCCTGACAGCGCCGCAAAACAGCCGCCGGTCGTGATCGCCACCGGCGGCTTCGCAGGACTTTTTGAAAAGGAAAATCTCTTTGACGAGATCATTCCCGACTTAGTTTTAAAAGGTCTTAATCTCGCTCTTCGAATGAATAGCTAACGCATTTTAAGAAAGGCTTTTACTTATGCAACTCACACTTCTCAAATGCAAAATCCACCGTGCGACCGTGACTGAGGCCGACCTCAATTATGAGGGCTCGATCTCGATTGATCCGAAGTTAGTGGCGGCGGCCGGTTTACGAGAATTCGAAAAAGTCGAGATCTACAACTGTAACAACGGCAATCGTTTTGCGACCTACGTGATCTTTGGCAAAGACGGAGAGATCTGTCTCAACGGCGCCGCGGCCCGCATGGTTCACAAAGGGGATCTCGTCATTATCGCGGCGTACGCCTCGATGGATGAGGCCGAAGCGGCCAAGCATAAACCAAATCTTGTTTTCGTTGATGCGAAAAACCGCATCAAACTGCTTCACCACTCCTACGAGAACGGTAATCAACCGATGCTTCGCGAGGTTTAGTTTGTCTTGAGTCGGAAGGCTTCAACGGCCTCGAGCGCGCCATGAACTTGAAAAGCGCTCGCTTGCTCATCCCATTTTGCCGTTGCGATGCCGAGCACGTGATTTTGCATATCGTTACTTGCACGCTCGCGGTAATGGCGCACGAACGAATCGAGTTTGTCAGACGATTTTGCGAAACCCCGGTTAAGTGCAATTCGAATAGCTGATGGACGCACCTGAACAAAATCAGTTTTTCGCTCTTTACAGTCGGGCCGCCAAACGACGCGGTCGACAGAAACCGGCAAATCTAAAACATCTTTCAGTGACGGCGATGCACAGACCGTCATGACCGCCAAACGTGCGTGATCGAACTGCAACTCGTTCGTCGAAATTTTTAATGTTCCCGGCGCAGACACGCGCCCATCAGTATCAATGACGATCAGAGGCGCATCGATCTTTGAAGACCACGCCTGACGCTCTTTTAGAAGCGGATCCATGGAGGCCGGCAAAAGGACTTCGAGCTCGCCTTGAACAACCGCTAGCCAGCCATCTTTCAGCGATGACTTTGCGAGTCCGCGAGGTTTTTTAAGAGCCTCGACCCAACGACGCACGAATGGAAGGCGCTCGGCCAGCGTCGTCGTGCGGTAGCTCTTCCAGATGCGCCCACCCAGAAAAGCCCTAAAAGACAGCGTGGAGACATTCGACAGATCACCCTTCAGCACTTTATTTTCGCAAAGAGATAAGAGCTCGAGACTTTTCCAAGCCGATGCGCAGACCCCGTTGTAACTGTCGGCGTAAGTCCACCAGGCTTTATCCGTTGTATCGAACGCGAGCGGCTCGAGTCTTCCCGGAACCTCGAGATCAAAACCACCTTTTAGCATCGCTAGTAAAACGTCGCTCGCGACTTCGGTGCGTAAATGCGACGACGTGACGTCAGTCGACGATGTCTGAAGAATCCACGACTTTAAAATCGCCTTGGTGATCTGGCCTTGCGCGAGCAACACGTTGCGACCGATTTCGATTCGAGTATCGGTAATGAGCAAGCGATCTGGCGATTTTTCATCGATAACGATCTCAACTCTTCGCTTCAGTGCGCCCAACCAGTTCAAAAGAGGTTCTAGCTCCGAGAGTTCGGCGTTCATTCTAGACGTTTCGAGGGGAAAGGCGCGAAACTGATCTTCGAACAAAAAAAGTCGCGAGTCGGTGGTGCGAACAAAAACATCGCTGACGACGGTAGACGGAGGCGCAAAACCCGGTTCCAGCAGGTGAGCCGTGAGCCAGGCATAGCAAATCAAAACCGCGACCGTCGATCCGATCAGCAGGGCTTTGAAAAAGCGATTTTCGGGCAAATAGTTCATAGGTCTCGGTTCTTTAGTCAAAGTTTCAGGGCTGTCACGAGTTTCGACACCGGAGTTTCCCTAGGGCGAACCCGGATCAATACAGCCGTATCAGCCAATAGAAAAGCAGATTTCGAGCCAGATCTTGAGAGTAGACCGACGGCCACGCGAAGGGCACACTCCCCTCGAAATATGGCGGTTTTCAACGATTCATCTTTGGCTAAATTCGAGCGAGCGCGTAAAACGGTGGCGCCGTGCGACCGTTGCCGAATGCATGTCTCTTACTGCTTTTGCCCCGAGATTCCTTTGCTCGATTTGAAAACGAGAGTCAGCGTTTTGGTTCACGCAAAGGAACTCAAGCGAACAACCAACACAGGCCGACTTGCCACATTAGCACTCGCAAACAGCGGCCTGCACGTTCGCGGACTGAAAGATCACGCGCTCGATATTTCACAGATTTTAGACGACGGCTACGAACCACTTTTGTTCTTTCCGGCCAGCGACGCCGTCGATCTCACGAAGGATTATGTTTCGAATTTTTCAAAGCCGATTCAACTCATCGTACCCGACGGAAACTGGCGCCAAGCTTCAAAAGTTCACACGCGCCACCCTGAGCTCGCGAACGTTCGCCGCGTGAAAATCAGCGCGCCAAATACCGCAAAACATTTTTTACGAAAAGAAACAACGCCCGAGGGAATGGCCACACTTCAAGCGATTGCCGAAGCTCTCGGCATCATCGACGGCCAAGCCGTTCGCGATCAACTCATGGTGCTTTACGATTTGAAACTCGAACGGACGTTGCGCGCCCGCGGCGTCAAGCTTTAGGTTCGGTGAATGAGTTTGAGCTCTCTTTGACTGGTTAGCCCAAACAGCCAGTACCGGGAAAGCGAACTTGCAGAACGCCGGCTTTACCGACTCTTGACGGAAGTTCGTGGCCGATTTTTTCGGTCATCCAGCGATTGATGGTGATGAGCTTCGCGAGATCGAGCCCTGTCGTGAAGCCCATGCGGTGAAGCATGTAAACAACGTCTTCGGTCGCGACGTTGCCGGTGGCCGCAGGCGCGTACGGACAACCGCCGAGGCCCCCGAGACTCGAATCAAACGTGCGGATGCCCAAATCTAGGCTCGCGAGAATATTGGCCATCGCTGTCCCGCGCGTGTCGTGAAAATGCATCGCCAGCCGAGCAGCGCCAACAGCGTCGACAAGTTTTTTACCAAGTCGTCGGACTTGGTAAGGATCGGCGATGCCGACCGTATCACCAATCGAAACTTCGTAAACGCCGAGCTTCAATAATTTTTCGGTCAGACGGACAACGACATCTTCAGAAATATCGCCTTCGAAAGGGCAGCCGAATGACATCGATAAGTAACCGCGAACGCGGACGCCGTTGGCTTTCGCCAGTGACATGACTTCACCGAAGCGCTCGAAACTTTCGTCGATGGTGCAGTTGATGTTCGTCTTGGCGAACGATTCGCTCGCCGACGCAAAAATCGCGACGTGTTTGAGCCCAATCTGCAGTGCCACTTCCATGCCGCGCGGGTTCGGCACAAGGGCCGAGATGTCCATGTGTTTCCAGGGCTCGATCCCGGCCTCGTGACGGCGTAACGCCTCTTTCAGGAGTTCAGTTGAGCCCGCCATTTGCGGAACCCACTGCGGCGAAACAAATGCACCGAGCTCAAGCTTGCGCAAACCTGCATCGGCCAGGCGTTCGGCAAACTCTAGGCGCGTCACCTGATCGAGAACTTTTTTTTCATTCTGAAGTCCATCGCGCGCGCCGACTTCTACGATCGTTACATTTTCGCTCATGCCGTCACCTTCGCCAGGAGTTGACCCAGCGGAACTTGATCGCCAGCGGCGCAACCGACTTCGCCGACGATGCCGTCGACACCCGCCTTAAGAGTGTACTCCATTTTCATGGCTTCCATCACGATGACGACATCGCCCTTGGCTACTTTTGAACCCTGAGGCGTCATGATTTTAATAATTTTCCCGGGCATCGGCGCATGAATTTCGCCAGGATTTTCCGACGCAGAAACGCCGGCCTTAGAGCCCCGTCGTGCCCGTCCCGACACATCGACCGTCCATGTGTCACCTTCGGCGTGGAGCCACAGCACGCCATTTTTTTGCGCGGTAAAGCCTTTGATGGTGCGGCCTTCAAATTCGAATTCAAGAGTCTTCATTGGATTTTTCATGACTTAGACGACCCTCCAGCCCAGCGCCCACGGCGTGGCGAGCGAGTCGGCACCGGCAACAAGCGCTGCGCCTACAGCCTCTATCGACTGCTTTTGCGCGAATGCGGCGAACTTGATTTGAGCATCTG
>JAYTHQ010000078.1:0-6296 GCA_043732445.1 Bdellovibrionales bacterium
GCGGCGAAGCTTTTTGGTCCGCCTCATTTCGGGGTGGGAATGCTGACCGCTTCTGTCGTTCTCGCGATCATGGTAACGCCAACAATTGCGGCGATTACGCGCGAAGTTTTTTTGACGGTGAATTTGAGCGTCAAAGAAGCGGCTTTGGGCCTAGGCGCTACGCGCTGGGAAATGATCAAGATGGCGATCTTGAAAACTTGCCGCTCGGGCATGATCGGCGCTATTATTTTGGGTTTGGGTCGCGCGCTTGGCGAAACTATGGCCGTCACGATGGTCATCGGTAATCGCAACGACATCACTGCGGCTTTGATGGCTCCAGGCCAGACCATGTCGAGCGTCATCGCAAACGAATATAACGAAGCGACCGGTCTGCACATGGCAGCGCTCGCCGGCGTGGGCCTGGCACTTTTTGCGGTCTCACTTATCGTGAATTCGGTCGCACGTTTTATTATCTGGCGAGTCGAAGGCGGAGGACGCAAATGAGCCCGACGTCGCGTGGCTCACGACGACAAGAAAAGTTCGGGGTCGCTGGCAGGCGCGCGTTCACGATCTTCGATCGCCGTCGAAAGATCATCAGCCATCTTTGGATCGGTATTCTGACCGCACTTTCGGTTCTTGCCATCGCGCCGCTGTTTTTTATTTTCGCCTACGCTATTTATCGAGGCGCGCCAGGACTGAATTTCGAATTTTTCACCGAAATACCAAAATCAATGGGCGAGCCGGGCGGAGGCATGTCGAATGCGATCGTTGGTAGCGGTGTTTTGCTCGCGATCGCGTGCGTGATTGGCATTCCGTGGGGCATCGCTTCGGGAATTTACCTGTCGGAATATAACCAAGGTTTTACGACGCGTTTTTTAAGATTCATGACGGATCTCTTAACAAGCGTTCCCTCCATCATCATCGGGCTCTTTGTTTACGCACTTCTGGTTGTTCCGTTTCACGGCTACTCGGCCTATGCCGGCGGTGTTTCGCTGGCGATAATCATCGTGCCGATCGTGGCGCGCACGACCGAAGAAATTCTGAAATTGATGCCCGTTCATATCCGCGAAGCGGGCTTGGCGCTTGGGCTTCCGCGGTGGCGCGTGATTTTGAGCATCGTTTTGCCCGGCAGCCTGGGCGGGGTTCTGACGGGCGTCATGCTCGCGATCGCCCGCGTCGCCGGCGAAACCGCACCGCTTTTGTTTACCTCTTTTTCGAACAACTTTGGTTTTCGGGGCCTCAGCCAGCCCACGGCGAGTCTGCCCGTGCAGATCTTTAACTTTGCGAGCAGCCAAGACGATATCTGGCGCCAAAAAGCCTGGACGGGCGCGCTCGTCCTGGTACTCTTTGTTTTCGTTCTCAACTTATCGACGCGCCTACTTCTCGGCCGCCGCGGACCAAGGAACTCTTAAATGAGCACGATTTTGAAGGTCAATTCTCTCAACGCTTATTTCGGCGAATTTCAAGCCGTTAAAAACGTCGACCTTGAAGTGCAAAAAGGCGAGGTTCATGCGCTCATCGGCCCGTCGGGTTGCGGAAAGTCGACCTTCATTCGAACGTTAAATCGCCTGCACGAGGAAGTGCCCGGTGCACGCGTCACGGGTGAAGTCTGGCTTCAAGGCACAAATATTTACGCGCCAGGCTCAGACCCCGTGATCATTCGGCGCATGATCGGCATGGTCTTCCAGAAACCGAACCCATTTCCGGCGCTGTCAATTTTTGATAACGTTGCGGCAGGCTTGAGGCTTGCGGGCTTTCGGCGCCGTGCTCTTCTTGAAGAGGTCGTCGAGCGATGCTTGAAGCAAGCGGCCCTCTGGGAGGAAGTAAAAGACAAATTAAAAAAACCAGGCACGAGCTTGTCAGGCGGGCAACAGCAGCGTCTTTGCATCGCGCGCGCCTTGGCCGTGAACCCGCCGGTCATTTTAATGGACGAGCCCACTTCAGCGCTCGATCCGATTTCAACGGCTAAGATTGAAGAGCTGGTGATTGCGCTCAAACAAGACGTCACGATTTTAATCGTAACTCACAATATGCAGCAGGCCGCGCGCATCTCGGATCAAACTTCGTTCTTCCTGATGGGAGAACTCGTCGAGACGGGGGCAACGAATCGCCTCTTCACAAAGCCAAAAGACTCTCGAACAGAACAATACATCACAGGAAGATTCGGTTGATGATACGCAATTTCGAAACTGAACTCAAATCGTTAAAAAATCGCATTCTCGAAATGGGCGGCTACGTCGAGCAGGCCATCGATATCGCGACTCACGCGCTTCAAGAGCGTGACGCCTCAAAACTTGAGGGCATTCACCTGGTCGAGCGTAAAGTGAATGAGTCGCACGTATCGATCGACAACGCCTGCGTTGAGCTTCTCGCGCGTCAAAGTCCGTTCGCCGCTGATCTGCGTTTGGTCATCGCTATTATCAAGATCAACACCGATCTTGAGCGAATGGGAGATCAGGCAGTCAATATCTCGTACAATGCAGATCACTACCTGAAAGATCACCGAATCGATGTTGCCGATGATCTCACAAAAATGGGTATCGCCGTCAAAGCCATGGTCCGGAACTCTCTCGACGCCTTCATGAAACAAGATACGGTTCTGGCGCAAAGGGTGCTTGAGGCAGATGACGAAGTCGATGCTTACAAAAATAAAATGTTTCAGCACCTTTTAAGCTTTATGAAGCAGGAGCCGGCGCTCGTTGAATCGGCCCTTGATTTGATTTTGATTGCGAGAAATCTTGAGCGGATGGGCGATCACGCCACGAATATTGCCGAGGACGTCATTTTTGCCTGTACCGGAGAAGACGTTCGACATGGATTCAGTGGTGGAGGAACACGTACGTGACACTCGATTTAGGTGCCAAAGTCGCGAAGGTTTTAGTCGTCGAAGACGAAGCCGAGATTCGCGACTTAATCGTTTTGCACTTGAAACGCGACGGTCATCAAATTGATGCCGTGTCTTCGGCTGAAGAAGCCGCGCCACTTCTCGAGACGAATCAGTACGGACTTGTTATTCTAGACTGGATGCTCCCGGGAGCCAGCGGCGTTGAGGTCGCGAAAAGACTTCGCGCGAAGTCCGACCGGGATCACTTGGCGATCTTAATGGTGACTGCGCGTGCTGAAGCGAATGATATCGTTGAGGGTCTTGACGCCGGCGCCGACGATTATTTGAGTAAACCGTTTGAGCCTCAGGTCCTGATCGCGCGCGTACGCGCACTTTTTCGCCGCCACCGCAGGCCCGCAAATGCCGCGGGGGCCTCGAAAGTTCCTCTCAATGAATCGTTCACGATTGGTCAACTCAGTATCGACGCTGGAACCTACGAGGTGAAATGCGCGGGCGAGCAGATCCAACTAACGCCTTCGGAATTCAAGCTGCTTCAGACGCTGGCGCAAAATCGGGGGCGTGTCCTGACACGCGAAAGCCTCATCGAGCATGTTCAGGGCGAAGGTGTTTCGGTCGTTGGTCGAACGGTCGACACGCACGTGTTCGGTCTTCGCAAAAAACTCGGCGTTTGTGCTGACGTGATCGAAACAGTTCGCGGCATCGGCTACCGCGTTAAGGCGCTGGAAACGTGATTCGACCGCAGCGCTATTTTCCATGGAAGCTTTGGCGCCAAGTGTTCTTTTCGCACTTCTCATTTGTCGTCGTTACGCTCGTTCTCACAGGGTTCTCACTGCGCTATTTTTTATACACAGAATTGCTTCGTTCAAACGACGTCACCAAAACGCTCTCGCGATTCGATAGCTATCTCACGACACTTTTCATCACCGTTTTGATCTTCTCGTTGATTTATTTGTCCTTCACGAGCCGCACGTATGCACGTCCGCTGGGCCGTTTGATTCAGCGCGCTCGTGAGCTCCGGCGTCTTGATGCCGAAGTGGGCGAAGATGCAACGAGCGAAGAGCTGAACGACGAGCCAGGTGAATGGTCTGACCTCGAGCGCGCGCTGAACCGGATTCATCGCGACCTTCGTGCGCGTACCGAAGATCTGTCGCGCGAGCGCGAAGAACTGTCGGCGCTGATCGGAGCCGTGTCAGATGCCATCTTAGCGGTCGATGAAGACGAGGCGCCACTTTTTTTCAATTCTCAGTTCGCGATGATTTTCGGCGGCGAAGAGCGCGCCGGAAGGCCGGCATCGCTGAGTGATATTTTTAGGGTCCCCGATGTTTTAAGTTGTTACCGCGAAGTTTTAAGGTCGGGCGAAAGACAATCACTCGAGGTGACGCTTTCGCTCCGGAACGTGGGCCGGGCACGGCATTTCTCGGTTTCTGTGGCCCCGCTTCGCGACGCTGAATCCGGCGAAATTTTCGGTGCCGTCGGGATCTTCCACGATGTGACGGAGCTCAAGCAATCGGAGCAGATCCGAATCGAATTTGTCGGGAATGCCTCCCATGAGCTTCGCACGCCAATTACCAGCATCAAAGGTTACGTCGAAACACTCAAAGAAGACTTTAAAAATAAACATTACGAAGGCGCCGATCAATTTATCAATATCATCTCTCGAAACGTTGATCGCTTGATCTTTTTGGTGAATGACCTTCTCGATCTCTCAACGCTTGAATCGAGCGGCGAACTCAAGAAGGTGAACGTTTCGACTGCAGAAGTGACCGAAGCAGCGCTGAAGCAGCTCGACACGCTTCGGGTGGTGAAAAGGCAAACAATCAACGTGAGCGATCAGGCGCAGACGCTCCTCGCCGATCCTCAGCGAGTTGAGCAAGTCATTCTGAATCTGATCGATAACGCGATTAAGTACACGCCCGAGGGGCGCGCGATCGAGGTGATCTGGGAATCGAGCGGCGAGGATGTCATCTTAAGAATTAAAGATAACGGTAACGGCATTCCGCTTGAGCATCAGTCGAGGCTCTTTGAGCGTTTTTACCGTGTCGACGCTGGTCGTTCGCGCGAGCAAGGCGGAACTGGTCTGGGTCTGGCGATCGTGAAGCACATCATGATCAAGCACGGCGGTTCGGTTCGCCTAGTGTCTCAGTCGGGGTACGGCTCAGAATTTATTTGTACCTTCCCTCAGGCGCGGCTGTGAAGAGCTGTGCTGATGTCGGCAAAGGTTTGGCCTGCAATAATTTTCTCTATGACAAACATCGCGCGCTGGAGCTTATCGAAGAAGTGACCCGACTCGTTGTTGCCAATCACCAGCTGCTGCGGGTGTTTTGACCAGGCCTCTTTGATTCTTTCGTTCAACTTCCAGGCCTCTTCGAACGATTCGTTGCGAAGTGGGCTAGTCACATCATAATAGCTAGCGGGCGCCGTATCGAGATGGATGATCCAGTCGTAGCGCGCGACTTCTTCTTCAAACGATGAGCGTATTTCGGTCAAAAAATCAGCGCCAGGGCCGGGGCCGGGCCAATAAGCAACGCCGTCAAGAGAACCGCGGTCGCAAATGATTAAGCGGTCGGGATTTTCGCCGACGATCAGCGACTCGAGTTCGCGTTGAAGTAAGAAGATGGCTTTTTGTTGATGCTGAACACCCACAAGCGTCTTACGACGTGGCCAACCGCCACCGAAAATAATTGATGCTGATTCCGGAACGGTGATGACGTGCGAAGCGAACTCTTGCTGAATGGCACGAGCGAGCGTTGTTTTGCCGCCGCTAGGGCCGCCCGTCAGAACGATTTTTTGCGCGCGTCGACTGTCATTCATTCTCAATATTCACAAATCGAAAAAAGTGCTCCGTGATCAGAGAGCTTATCCCAAGGTGCTTGAACAAAGCACTTCGCTTCAATCGGCTTCAGGCCACGTGTGTAAATTCGATCAAGTGGTAAAAATGGAAACCAAGCCGGAAACGAGAGAGCATGGCGCCCGTGCAAAGTCGCAAAGACTTCACTGACTCCCAGCTCGTCGACGAGATGGTGTGAAGCATTCTCGCGCCAGTCATTAAAATCACCCGCAATAATCAAGGGGCACTCATCAGGGACTTGGTCATGAATGCGTTTCACGAGGCGCGCGTACTGATTCGCACGCCCACGTTCGAAGAGATCGAGGTGAAGACAAATGACGTGCAGGTCGGGGCGGGTGTCGCCGAGTTTAAGGGTGGCGTGTAGGAGCCCGCGCCGTTCTAGTCGATTGTTTGAGATGTCGATGTTCTCTGACATGCCGAGCGGTCGACGACTCAAAATGGCGTTGCCGTGATGGCCTTCAGAATAAACAGCATTTTTTCCGTAGGCAAAGTGTGGCCACAGAGAATCGGCGAGAAATTCAAGTTGCGATTCGATCGGCCAATCTTTGACCTTCTTCGCTTTGGTGTGGTGTTCGCCCTGAACTTCTTGAAGAAAAACTAAATCTGCTCCCGACGATTTGATGG
>JAYTHQ010000079.1:0-1800 GCA_043732445.1 Bdellovibrionales bacterium
GCAGGCGATGAAAAACCCGCAAGGATTTGCCGACAAGCTCACATCCCAACAACAGACTGAGCTGAAATCACTCACGCAGAAAATTGAATCTCGCGCACCGACAAGTGCGCCGCACTAGGCGACGGCTGAACGATGCAGACAAAGTCTTCTGCAGAGCCAAAGCGACAAAACTGGTGCACTCGAGTGGATTTGAACCACTGACCCTCGGCTTCGGAGGCCGATACTCTATCCAGCTGAGCTACGAGTGCACAAAAACGACAAAGAACTAAGTTAGCCGCGCATCGTGAGCCTGGCAAGGTTTGCAGCGCGCGACAACGTGGATTCGGGCTTAAAAAACACCAGTTTGATGTGACACCAGTCGCGGAGGCGACTTCAACCGCTCCGCGCGGGAGTCGGTCGATCCATTGCTCGATTTTCTTCTGAGTAAAAACTCGGACCTACTCGGCGCTACCCGCAGCGCCCTGACTTTTCTTTTGTCGATTTTGCGGAGCAACCGAATTTGCAGCCGGACGAATGACCGCCCCGCGCACAGCGGCAGGTCGAAAGTGATCAGACGTCAGAGCATCTTCATCGCGTATGCCGGCAGGCTCGTCTGCAAAAAAACCGTCTAGTGTTGGTGGCTGATCGGTTTGATTTTCAAACGTCGTGACCGAATTCATGGCAGCCACGAATTCTTTTTTACAGCGTGTCGCTAGCACCGAGTCGAGCATCGCGTAAGCTTCAGAAAGACCGACCGCGGGCTGAGTTAAACCATTCGATGTGACAATGCCTGTTTTACCTCGAGTGGCCGCTTTCACATCTTGAGCGAAGTGAGCGTTGCCCTCACAGGCAAAGAGGCCGATAAGCTTTGGCGGATGACTATTGTTCGTCAGCACCTCGAGCATGCGCTTTTCACTCGTTCGATTTTTATAGGCGCCGTAATTGACAGAAATTCCGTTACTCAATCGCTCGGGCGGAGCGAACGAAGGCCCCCCGCCTTTTCGCGCATGACCAAAATAAATCACGAGATCAGCGGAGGCTAGCCCGTCAAAGAAATTAGCTTCGGCGGCCTTCGTTTGCGCCGCTTGACGCTCGCGTGCTCCCGCACGGTTATCGAGATCGTCAATGCCTGCAGCGCTGTTAACAATATGAACCGTCACTTCATGATCTTTACCGTCGGGTCCGCTCACCATTTTTGAAAACGCGGAGATGTCGTCTGGATCGCGCTTAAAACCGCACGATCCGACGCCGTTTTCGGGGCAAGGCTTTAGAAGGTGCTCGATCCACGCGGCGCGCATAGGTCCGTCTTCGGCATGAAGAAAGCCGTCTGTGTAGCCAATTGCAATTCGAAAATCGAGCTTCGGTTTATCAAACAGGTTTTGATAAGCGTCGGTACAGGTTTTCGGCGTGGTTGCTTCGCCTGCATCAGTCGTACAGTAAAAACAGCCCGGCTGGACTGGTGCAAGAAAGTTGGTTGCACCGTTGAGAAGGTCATCGAATCGGTGGACCATCCGCACGGCGTCTGCCGCTCTGGGCTCTTGGGCATGCGAAACACTTGTCATTAGCATCATGAAAAGCAGCGCGATAATTTTCATTTCGCGGCCGCCTTGAGCGCGAGGATTCTATCGCACTGCTGTTTAACCAAGGCTTGCGCTTCTGCTTTGCAATCGGTTTTGAACTTTGAGCCGATCACTTTTTTCAGCCTGAACCGATCGGTTTGATCAAGATTCGCGAACTCGGTCATCGCTTCGAGCCGGACTTGATACGGCTTCAGTTCAAAGCTCTTTTCAAAACGGAGGCTCTGTTGATCGACCGACAGTC
>JAYTHQ010000080.1:0-6219 GCA_043732445.1 Bdellovibrionales bacterium
GCAACCTCCCTCGCAATCCGTGGGCCAGCTCCATGAGCTGACTGGTTGCCCATGATGGCCGACCGCTCGGCCAAGCGTCCGGATTCCAAACTGTTTTGATAAAAGACAAAAACTATCTCACACTGCTAAGGAGCCGCTTTTTCGAGCGCTCCTTTTTTGCTTCAACGATCGTGAGGATTTATGTTCAGTCTTTTCATGCGAATTTGTGTGCCACTCGCCGCCTGCGCGTTGGTTTCCTGCGCGACCGGCCACGTCCGAGAGGCGTCGCCCCAGCGGGCCTTTTTAGACAGCTCCGCCGTTGATCTCGCGCTGTACTTACCCGACCCGCCACTCGCGGCCTCCGCGCAAGCCCAAACAGACTTAAAAAGCGTCTTGGAGCTTCAAGCCGCGCGCACGCCTTTACAGGTCGCGAACGCCAATGCCGATGTGGCCGAAAACGTCTGGCGGTTTTCTGATGCAGTGAACGATCCAAGATTCACTGAATCGAATCTTCCTGTTTTAGCGAAATTCTTTGAGCGCGTTGCCGCTACCGAAGGTGCCGTGACGGATCTAGTGAAAGAAAAGTGGAATCGCCCGCGGCCCTTTTTGGTGAGCGGAAATATCAAGCCAGTTGTTCCACTCCCGCATTCGGGCTCCTACCCGTCTGGTCACGCGACGCTTGGAACTTTGATGGGGATCGTCTTATCGAAGATGATTCCCGAAAAGCGAAGCGAGATCATGGCGCGAGCGCTGGAATTTGCAAACAACCGTGTTCTCGCGGGCGTTCATTTTCCGTCTGACATTGTCGCCGGGCGCATTTCGGGATCGCTGATTGCCAACACCCTCATGAGCCGCGCCGATTTTCAGCGCGAGTTTTCTTTGGCACAAAATGAATTGCGCTCGGTCTTGAAGCAACACTTCTCACGTGGCGAAGTTCGTCGAGCGCGCTTGATCGCGCTTTAAACGCTGGAGGCCCAGGCGCTCGATTTCGAGCGCTAACGGCAGATGTGATTTCAATAATTTCCAGAAGCGGTCTCGATCAATTTTGATAGTGATCAAGTCAGTATCGGCGATCACTGTTGCCGTTCGCAAAGTGCCCGGAAACAAAACTGAAATTTCACCGAACGCATCGCCGGCATTCAGTTTACCGAGACTCTGCGTTTTTTGCGTGACGCTCGCGCGACCCTGCACCATGAAGTAGCACGCATCGGCCGTTTCGCCCTCTTGAATCAGTTTTGCGCCTGCCAAAAAGCGTTTCTCAACGCCTGCATGGAGGATGGAGTCGAGCGACTCGCTTGGTAGCGTCTTGAAGAATTCGCTTTGCATCAGCGCCTGTAAAAACCAGATGCGAACGCGCAACTCGTCTGATCGTTCGGCTTCGACGAGTTTCATTTTGTTCGTATGAGGCAAGACAAGCAATCGGCCCGAATCCATCGCCACGACATCGGCCGATCGCGGCTGCCCAAAGAAAAATGCGTTCTCGCCAAACACCGCGCCAGGATCAAGCCACGCGACGATTTTTCTGCGGCTGCGGCCAACAGACCCAGATTGGCGAATGGCGACGGCTAACTTGCCCTCGAGGACCACAAATAAATTTCGGTCGCGGTCGCCCTGCCGACAAATCGCCTCGCCCTCTTTGAAGGACCTGACTTGGGCCGCCAGCAAAAGTGACTTTCGAATCTCAGCAGGAATTTGGCGCAAAAATGGCAGCCGCTCAAGATCTTGAGGCATAGGCGTATGCCCCTGGAGGCGTCCGAGCGAAGACTCACGCTGACGTCGCCAAAGGTTGCGAATTTGTCCAGACGTGACGTCTCCGTAAGAAAATGACCCTAATATATCGGCTAACCAATTTAAGACAAAGAGACTCAAGAGCGCGAGAAGAAAAAAGCCGGCTGCTTTCTCGCTGCCGAAAGAGTGTCTTGTGAGTTGCCACGTCGTCGTCAGTGTCGGGACGAGATCTAGCGCGACGAAAAAACCGAGAAACAGAATCCAGGCGATACAAACCGTTAAATGAACTCGACGCATGACGCTTTCGCGTCGACCCGACTCTGGCTGTTGAGCTGACAAGTTCGAAAAAAGCGATCTTAAAAGATCAGTCACTGCAGATCGCGAGTACGGCGAAGCCTCGGTGAAAAATGCGCAGGCCGACGCGATCAGCGCAATTTCGTACTCGAAGCGTTGTTGAGTCAAAAACGTCGCTAGTGCGCCAACGCCGAAAAAGAAAATGAAGCTAAGAGCTAATGTGATAAGGGTTGTGGGGCCCAAAGCCTTTCCCGCCTGCTCTTGCCTAAGCCGAATTGAAACCAGCTCAATGACGAAATCTAAATTCGGTCTTGAGCCAGCGACCGCGCTGACGACCCAAGCCCAGATACCTTGAGCACTTCGCGCAACTGAATAGAAGAGAAGAAAGAGCCCCAGCGAGCGTAAAAGCGATGGGTCGTCGTCGCGAACCGCAGACTGCGCCAATAAGAGAATCAAAGATAAAAAGACGAGACCGATCGTCGTAAGTAAGGCCATCGCTCGAGAAACTTTTGTCAAAAGACTCGGGGGCGACGGTCGAGACGTCTTCACAAGCGAAAACTCAAAAAGATCTGTCGACAGAATTGAAACCGGCCACGTGTAGGCGCTGCGCAGAGAGTCTGCCAGCCTGATGTAATCGCGATCGGCTAAGAGGTCATGATCGTCTAGAAAAACTAGAAATCTTTTGATCAACCGAAAGCGCGAGCCGGCGTGCGCTGAGTCAACAAGCTCAGCGAGCTCCGCGAGCGAAGCGCCGCGCTCGAGGGCTTCAAAGAGAGATCTAAATTGGACCGGGAGCTCAAATGCCGGTTCGGCGCCGGGCTCGATGACGAGACGTCCCGAGGCGCCAATTCTCTTCGTAAATGGCATCAGCTTGATCGGTTTGGTTTCAGTCGACATGGCTAACTCTAAAACAAAAAAGCCTCATGGTCATCCACGAGGCTTTTAAAGTTTGTAAATTAATTTTGATTAAGCGCTCTCGTCATCAAGTTCGTCATCGGTGATCGTGCCGAGGTTGTACTTCTCGACCCGGTAGCGCATCGAACGGAAGGTGATTCCCAAAAGCTTGGCTGCTTTTTTCTTTACGCCGCCCGCCGTGTGAATCGCTTTGATCAAAAGTTCTTTTTCGATTTGACCCATCACTTTATCGAGATCTAAACCGTCATCGGTAATCTCGATCCCTTCGCTCGACGCCATCTTACGGCCCGTTGGCGTGTTTACGAAGGGCGGAAGTGACTCTGGTAGAATCGTTGCTCCACCCTCGAGTGCAACCGTGCGCTCGATGATGTTCTCAAGCTCACGAACGTTACCTGGGTAGTCGTATTTCTTTAAAAGGTCCATAGCTTCGCGGCTGATCGCCGAAACGGTTTTCGTTAACCGTGAATTGTACTTTGTTAAGAAGTGATTCGCTAGCGCTGGAATATCGTCACGACGCTCACGAAGCGACGGCGTGCGAATGTTAATAACGTTTAGGCGATAGAACAAATCCTGACGGAATGTGCCTTGCCCAACCATCTCTTCGAGATCGCGGTTGGTCGCCGCAATAATCCGCACGTCAACTTTTGTATCATCAACGCTGCCGACGCGGCGGATGATGCGTTCTTGAATCGCGCGAAGGAGTTTCACTTGAATCGAAACCGGAAGTTCGCCGACTTCGTCGAGGAACAAGGTTCCACCGTCGGCGACCTCGAAGAGGCCCGCTTTATCAACGATCGCGCCAGTAAATGAGCCTTTTTTGTGACCGAACATTTCTGATTCCATGAGCGATTCAGGAATCGCACCACAGTTAATGGTCACGAACGGACGATCTTTGAGCGGACCGTTGAAATGAATCGCTTTGGCGACCATTTCTTTACCCGTTCCGGATTCGCCGGTGATCAGAACGTTTGTTGGTGTCTCAGAAACCCGTTTAACGAGATCGTAAATCCGGTGCATCGACTCGGAGTTACCGACGAGGTTTTGAAAACTATATTCTTTTTCGAGTTCTTTTTTGAGAGTTCGGTTTTCGACTTCGAGGTTGCGAGAGCGCAGCGCGTTCGCAATATTGATTCGAACTTCGTCGATTTTAAAAGGCTTTGTAACGTAGTCGTAGGCGCCCATCTTCATGGCTTCAACGGCAGACTCGGTTGTGCCAAACGCCGTAATCAACATGAATAGCAGATCCGGATATGTTTCTTTGACATGTTTTAAAAGCTCGATGCCCGTGAGGTTTGGCATCTGAAGATCAGAGATCACGAGATCGAACGACTTCTTTTTAAGAGTGTCGACCGCTTTCGCACCATCTTCAACGCAAGTGACCTCGTAGCCCTCTTTGCGCAGCATGATGTCTAGAAACTCGCGGATCGATTCTTCGTCGTCGACGACTAAAATTCTCGGTTTCATACTTAGTTCCAAAAACGGCTATTAGCCGTTCCCTCTCTTTTGACCTCTAAATGCTATTGAAAAATTCTCTGATGCCAGCACGGAATCCGCAAGTTCATTTTGGTCGAGGCTGCGTTCGCTACGAGCCGGAAACTCTAAGGTAAATTCGGTCCCAACGCCCTTCGTACTATCAACGAAAATGCGTCCGTGATGACTTTCGATGATCTTGTGCGTGACCGCTAAGCCCAGGCCGGTGCCCTTCGGCTTCGTCGTGTGGAACGGCTCAAACATTTTGCGTAGGCCCACCTCGTCGATGCCGCACCCACGATCCCTGATCTTTAAGACAACGCGGCCTTCGCGGTCGGCGGTCGAAATGGTCACGACAGGTTCAGCCGACTCGTTCATCGCTTGATAAGCGTTGATGACGATATTGAGAAGCGCCTGTTTCAATTTGTCGCGGTTCCCGGATATCTCAAGCTTCGCCGAGAGGTCTAGCTCCTGGCGTGTCTCGGCACGCAGGCTCTTGTTAAACTTCATCATCTCGAGAACATCGCGAATGACGTGATTGAGATCGATGGGATCGTCACGAAGCGTTTCTGGACGTACGAAATCTAAAAACTCGGTGATTAAACCGTTTAAACGATCGATCTCGCGAATCGCGATCGACATGAGTTTCTGTTCTTCTTCCTGGCGCGCAGAGAATGAACTTCCAAGAAGCTGAATGCTGCCGCTGATCGACGCCAGAGGATTGCGGATTTCATGCGCGATACCCGCGGCCAGCTGACCAACTGCGGCCATTTTTTCACTCTGCCGCATCTGGAACTCGAGACGGCGAATTCTCGTTAAATCTTGAAAGGTGATGATGAAACCCTGAAAGCTATTTTCAGCGGGCAAGGCTGAAACCGCGACTTCAAGAACTAGCTTTTCGTCGAGCGGCGTTTGATAGTTGAGATCAAATCGTGCGACGGGTGGGCTGATGGTCGAACTCAGCGCGTCTTCAAAAGCTTTCAAACGCGCTTTCAAATGTGGAACCATCGCATCGAGATTTTTACCGACGATTTCGCGAGGGATTGGATCTAAAATATCGAGCGCTGCTCGATTGGCCTGAAGGATATTGCCGTCTTGGTCGACGGTCACTAGTCCGGTCGCAATGTTATCAACGATCAGTGCATTGAGACCACGAAGCGCTTTTAAATCTTTGCCTTGCGCTTGGAGAGCGCTCCCCATGAAGTTGATCTGCTCGCTCAAAAATCCGGAGAGCGCGGCCACGGCAAAGAACGCTAAGTTGTTTAAACCGACGGCGAAAAAAAGTGCCTGACCTTTAACTTCGGGGCCAACGATGAGCAGAAAGCTAAAGAGAATCGAGGTCCAGACCGCTAAAATCATGGCGCCGCGGCGCTGAAAAACGAAACCGCAGAGAATAATGTTTACGAGGTAAAGGAAAAGAAAGATCGACTGATTTACGCCGGAAACGTAAATCAACGCAGTAATAAAAAGAGCTTCGAAGAAAAAGAGAATCCCTGTTGGAATCCAAATTTTGAGCGCCGACTCGATAAACAAAAGATAAATCGCGTTTAACGTAAACGCGAAGGCCATCAAAACAAAAACAGGCAAGATCACTTCGATATTTACGAACTGCGGCTGCAGCGCCTGAAACACCAGCGTAATCGCGAGAATCGCCAAAAGAAATCCGAGCCGGACTCCTTCGATGATGAGCATCTGCGATCTGCTCTGCGTAAAGTCGCTTTGGCCCTTTTCGTTTATCAAATTATCCGCCGGCCGTACTTGCCATACTAAAGATCGGAAGATACATCGCGATCACAAAGAAGCCGACGATACCGCCCAGAATGACCATCATAA
>JAYTHQ010000081.1:0-6198 GCA_043732445.1 Bdellovibrionales bacterium
AACTTGGTCGTCTCAAAACGAGACGGTGTGCGGTAGCGCCCTGTTAGAAAAGTTGCGAGTGTCAGGACGGTCTGCGGCACTCTTCAGCCTCGCCTCGAGTTTTCGTCTTCAAGTCGTCTTAAACCCTGTTGCTAGCAATCAGCTGCGGCATAAGCGGTGCATGAGAGAGGAGGGAGTCTCGAGGTCCGAGTCTAATTACAAAAGGATTTAGTTATGATGAAGAAAACTTTCGCCTCTCAATCGTTCGCAGTTCTGACAGCCGCTTTGATGATGGTCGGCACTGCCGCCTGCTCATCGGCTCCCGTGCAAGACGATCAGCCCATTTCGGCCGAAGTTCCTGCATCGGCACCAGCCGCTGACGAGACTGTGTCAAGCACGACGTCGTCTGTTCAGTCATCTGATACCTCGTCGCAGGCGCCAGTGATCAACGATACTCCGATTGATTCGAGTTCCTCGGCACCTTCGTCGCTCGGCGCCTCGTCAAGCGGTCGTGGCCACTAAGCCATGCCGAAGTTCAAAGTGCGAACACGGAGATTCACGGCGACAGCTCTGAGCTTCATGTTCGCATTTTTGATGTTCTCTCCGGTTGATGCGGCCGTGGCTAAAGCAAAATCGCCGACGTGGACCGGTCTTGCGCGCAAAGTCGGCGAATCCGAAGACGGCCGCGCCGCCGTCATCGAGCAGCTCCGTAAAATTAAGACTCTCAACGCAATTTTGAAAAAAGCAATCTACACGAATGAACGTCCGCTGGCGCTCGACGTGATCAGCGCTCTCGAATTGAAGTCTCTCGTTCCTGATCTTTTGTTTCACGTTCCGGCTGATCCCGATGGATTCCTGACGGTTGCCATTAATTCAATGATGGATCAGAAAAACCAAACTCAAATTTTGAAGTCCTACATCGATAATCTCGCGCCTGGCTCGGTCGACAAAGTTTCGAGTGCCGCGATCGTCGCGATGCTCGAACCACTCGGCCGTTTGGCGATCGTGCTCCAGCCGCCAACGATCGCTAGGCTTCAGATTCATGAATCACCCGAGGTCCGGTCGTCTACACTCTATTACATCCGGGTGATGGGACTCCGAAACCATCACTTCGAAAGCCTCGAGACTCTTGCAAGCTTATTGAAAGCTCCCGAATTCCAAATCCGTCTTCAGGCGGTATCGATTTTCGCCGAATTCCTCAAGCTCGCAGACGCACCGAAAGACAAACTCGCGCCTCGCGCAACATTGAAAACGGTTTGCGACGGTGAAAAAACGGCGTCTATTAGGTCGGCTTGCCTGTCGTTTCTGGCCCTCGCTCCTCGAGCTCCTGCCTCTGTTGACGGAACTAAGATGTGTTCAACAATGGAAGCGGCGCTCTATTCGAAATCGACAATTCGGGTGCGGATGGTGTTTGGTTATAAGGATGCGCGACCGGCGCGGTTTGTCGGCGATCGGCACGAACGATTGGCATTCATTGAGCGGGTCACGAGCGCGTGCGAAAAATCTTCGCTCTCATGTGGTTTTATTCGCAGCCGCGAGAACGCCGATCTTTTTATGAAAAAGATTTCGATTCGAGGGAAGGCGCGCAAAGTTCTTTTGTGGGTCGTGAACAGCTCGGTCGGAACTGACGATCAAGAAAACCGTGCCGATCCGTTTCAGCGTTGGAAAAGTAAATATGCAGAACAGGCGTTTCTCGCAGGCCTTCGCGATGCCGACGTCGTGATGTACAATGGGCATTCGCGATTCGGCGGTGGACCTGACTTCGCGTCGCCGAAACTCGCCGACGATGGCACCGTCGACCCGACGGGCTACCAAACTGATCGCCCAGGGCTCACCAAGATGTTGAGCGCGCTCGAAAACGCAGTCCCCCCAAAAGCTGCGCCCTTCTCGAGACTTAAACTTCTGGGGCTGTTTTCGTGTTCGTCGTCGCAGCATTTCAATCAGGAAATTCACGGCATTTCGAAGGCCGGCGTCGTCTCAAGCAAAGTTCTGATGTATTACTCAGACGCCCTGAACCAATCCCTGTCGACTCTCGATGACGTGCTCAAAGCTAAATGTCCAAATGCTATTTCCTTCTAAAGAAGGGGACAGCGGACCTCTCCAAAGCGCATATAGTGGCCTTGAGCCCCAGTTTTCGGAAGCTTTCGGCTCTAACGGTAAAGTCCTTTCAAACTGAACACTTAGCATCTAGCAAAAGTCGCTTAAGTTGTAGATTTCGTGATATCTACTTTCGCACCTCCCACCAAGTGAGTTTCGTTTGCAGAGCTTCGCTGAATTACAATTGAGTCCCGAGCTTCTTCGCGCCGTTCAAGAAATGGGTTACGAGACCCCTAGCCCGATCCAACAGCAGGCGCTCCCGATCCTACTCGGTGAGCCGACAGACTTTTTAGGATTGGCCGGAACGGGTACAGGCAAAACGGCGGCGTTCGCGATTCCGCTCCTTGAGCGCATCGACCCGAAAAAGCGCTCAGTGCAATCTTTGATTCTTTGCCCGACACGCGAGCTCGCGATGCAGGTCGCAGGTCAAATCGATCTTCTTGGTAAATACAAAGGCATTCGCTCGGTCACTGTTTACGGTGGCGCTCCATTCGGAGATCAAGTTCGCGGATTGAAAGCCGGCGCGCAGATTGTCGTCGGTACTCCAGGTCGGGTCATCGATCATTTAGAGCGTAAAACTCTCGATCTCTCGAGTGTAAACGTCCTGATTCTTGACGAAGCCGATGAAATGTTCTCGATGGGATTTAAGGAAGAGCTCGATACGATTTTAGCCGGTGTTCCGAAAGATCAATCGAATACGTGGTTGTTCTCGGCGACCATGAGCCGCGAAGTTCGCCGCACCGTCGAAGAGAATCTGCACGCACCTAAGACTGTCCAAGTGAATCGCACCGCCATGCTCTCGACCGGCGTCGAACAGTATTTCTACCGAGCGCAAGAAAACGAAAAGCCAGAGATGATCTGCAAGCTCATTGAAGCTGCCGATGATTTCTACGGTTTGATTTTCTGTCAAACGAAGGCGCTCGTTGCCGATCTCACGCGCTTCTTGCTCGACCGCAGTTACAAGGTTGATTGCCTTCACGGCGATATGGACCAGAGCTCGCGCGAACGCACCATGCAGGCTTTCCGCGATAAAAAACTCTCGGTTTTGATCTGTACCGACGTCGCCGCTCGCGGTCTCGATGTCAAAGACATCACGCACGTCGTGAATTACTCTCTGCCTCGCGAAATGGAATCATACGTTCACCGCATTGGCCGTACGGCCCGTAGCGGAAAGACGGGGATTGTCATGAATCTCCTGACGTTCTCGCACCGCCATCTCTTGGGACGCATCGAACAGCACACGAAAGTTCAGATGAAAGAGGGCTTCGTTCCGACAAAGCGAGAGATCGCCGCGAAGAAAGTCGCACGTCTCATGACGACTCTCGTCGATCAGCCGTTTGCATCGCGCGCGCTGGAAGTCATGGGCGAAGAATTCAAAACGCAGCTTGCAACGATGACCCCCGAAGAAGTGGCTTCGCACTTTATCGTGATGATGATGCCAGATATTTTTGGCGGCGAAGAATCACGCAAATCTAAGAAGGCAACACGCGTCGTTGCGGCACCTGTTGGACTTGCGGCGAAGAAGCCATTAGTTGAAGTAACGCCGCAAATGCTCGAAGTAGCTCCTCAGTCGGCACCGATGATTAAAAAGCCTGCAGCACCTGAAGTAGCAGCCGCATCCGTACCTATCGAAGTCGTTGCCGAAATCATGGCCGAAGTCGCTGCCGGAATGAGCGCGCAATCAAAAAGCGATCTCTTTGGCGACGAAATCGTCGAGAAGAAAAAGCCATCGTTCGTTGATGAGCCGCCGCGCGCTCGTTCACGCAAGCCGGTTCTTGACGAAGACCAAATGGCAGATTTAATGGATGAGCCCTCGACGTTTGGTGTCGTTCGCGACACTCGCCCAGAGCGTTCCGAAAGTGCATCGCGCCCTCGCCGCGAAAGCTCAGGCTTCCCGGCTGAAGACACGCGTCCACGTTTTTCTCGCGAGAGTTCGCGCCCGAGTCTTTCTCGTGACGGCGATCGGCCTCGGCGTGATTCGTTTCCGCCACGTTCGCAGTCGCAATTCCGTCCGTCGGGTCCTCGCTCGTCTGACGTTCGCTACGGCGACCGCGGCCCAAGCCGTTTCGGCAATGACCGAACGGACCGTCCTTCGTCGCGACCAGTCGCCGCAGTAGGTCTGGGCATCAGTCGTCCTGAAGCCTCAACTCCGCGGCCGGTTCGCAACCGAGTTTACGAAGCGCGACCTGCGGCTCCGGCAAATTTCGCTAAGCCGCCAAAGCATGAACCCGGCCCGGCACGCACGGCTCGCGAAGGCGAGACGGGCGCACTCAACCGCCGCGCTCGCCGAGCGGCTTTGTTCGGTCGCACGGCAGACGGCGCCACTGAAAATTTGTCGACTTAAATTACATGCCCTTGTGACGAAAGCCTTTTTTGTCAAAGAGGGCTTTGATAGCGTCGCGCATATCGCCCTGAATCTCGATGACGCCGCGGTCACTTAACAGAGCATACGTGCCGCCAGAGCCGCATCTGGCTTTGAGCTCTTTGCACAGATCGCGTACGAATTCTTTTTGGCGCGGAAGCTGATCGATCACCGTCACGGTTTTGCCGCCGCGCCCCCCTTTTTCGATTCTGAAAACGGCAGTCCATTTCAGCGCTTGAATTTCGTCGCTCGAAACTTCAAGAGTTTTGCCCTTGGCCTCTTGATCAATGTTCAGTTTGTCTTTGGGATCATCCGACCAGACCAATTTGTTTTTGAAGTCGTTCATGAAACCTCACTGAGCCTTTACGTTTAGGACAAACTTCACTGAAGTGTACAGGCATCTCTTGAAAATCTCGCTCGAAACCTTCAGAGTCATCCGCTATGACACCATCAAGGTCCCTCCCATTTGCCGTTTGGATCCTCGCTAGCCTTGCCTTCGGATTCCTTCTGCATGAGGCAGCGACGATCTTTTTGTGGATCGTGACATCGTTCTTTCTTTTTCTACTTCTCGATCCCACCGCACAGAAGCTTAAAACTCGCGGCAATTCGACTTTGATTACCAGTTTCGCTCTCGTCTTAGCGGCGACGGTCGTGACGTGCGTTTTAATTTTTATGCTGGGGCATTTTTCGGCCAGCATGCTGATGGAGCTCGAGGCCTCGAAAAAAATCTTCGCTGGTTACTACGAACAGCTCGATCATAGCTGGAAAGCATTTTCTAATGGTCTCACGAACGCCGTTCAGACCTCCGGACCGCCTGATGCCACTCTCGGAAAAACTATCGCGAAGGTTGAAGTGGTCCACGGTTCGCCGTTTGGCGGCGAACTCGGAACGACAGTCATGCATGGCCTTGGCAGTGCGGTGACGATTTTTACGTTTATGATTTTATGTCCGATCCTGACATTTTTCTTTTTAGCTGAGCGTGATTCGCTCGTGAAAGTCACTTCACGCGCCTTCAGTGACCCCGCCCGCGGCGCCGAAATGTGGCAGCGGATTGTCGCGGCGACACGCGCATTTTTCTTAGGGAACCTGGTTCTGGGTCTTGTGACGTACCCCATTTTCGTCGTTTTGTTTTTAAGCTTTTCGGTGCCTTCGGCATTTACCATGGCGGGTCTCGCAAGCTTCTTTAATCTGATTCCGTTTCTGGGCTCGGTGCTCTCTGGATTTTTGCCGGCGCTCACTGTTCTTGGGCAAGGTGATCGGGTGGTAGCGAGTCTCGGCGTTTACGCCTGTTGCGTGGCGGTCCATTTTGCAGTCGCAAATTTTGTGACGCCAAAAGTTTTGGGTTCGAAAGTCGACATCAACGCGACCACGTCGACGATCGCACTGATCGCGTGGGGCGAACTCTGGGGCGGCTTAGGGCTCGTGCTGGCGATTCCCATCACGGCCGCAATCAAAATCGTGTTTCAATATTCCGGTTATGAGTGGCTTGAGTGGGCCGCCGCCCTTATGAGTGACAATGTCGACCACGCGCTGAAGCCCCGCTCAGTGATCAAAACCGAAATGACCGCCGAACCGACTAACGAACTGTAGCACCGAGGATCGCACCTGACCGAATTGTGCACGAAATAATATGAGAACTCACAGACACCCAGGCAGTCTTAGCGCGCGCCGCTTGCTATGATCTTAAGGTGAGGTCACCATGAGTTCGAAGCGCACTTTTTTCTGGCTGATGTTTTTCGTCATATTTCAGACGGCTTGCG
>JAYTHQ010000082.1:0-1766 GCA_043732445.1 Bdellovibrionales bacterium
GCGAAGCCCCTTTCGAATCCCTTACGGGACCTCTATGCTACCCAAAACTTCTTTAACGATTTCGTCGGGCTTAATCTCTTCGGCCTCGGCTTCAAACGACAAGATCAAACGATGGCGAAGAACATTGTACGCGATCGCTTTCACGTCTTCGGCCGTGACGTAGCCCCGGGCCCGTAAGAACGCATGCGCTTTCGCGGCGCGAATTAAACTAATCGTTGCGCGGGGACTCCCGCCAACCCGAATCAGGTTTTCAATGTGCCCCAGGCCATGTTTCGACGGCTCGCGTGTGGCCATGACCAACTCAACGATGTAGCTACGAAGTTTATCGTCGACATAGATCTGATCGACGCGCGAGCGCGCTCGTAGCAAATCTTCTTGCGTAATGACAGCTTCAATCACCGGCTGCTTGTCTTGGCCCATGCGGTTCATGATCTCGAGCTCTTCGGGCTTCGACGGGTAATCAACATTGATCTTAAACATAAAACGATCCATCTGCGCTTCGGGCAAAGGATACGTCCCCTCTTGTTCAAGCGGATTCTGCGTTGCCAGAACCAAAAATGGGGTCTCAAGCTTGTACGTTGTCTCACCGATCGTAACTTGCTTTTCGGCCATGGCCTCAAGAAGTGCCGACTGAACTTTAGCTGGCGCTCGGTTGATCTCGTCGGCCAAAACAATGTTCGTGAAGATCGGCCCTTTTTTCACCGTAAACTCGCCCGACTTCGGATTAAAAATCATCGTGCCGATCAGATCTGACGGCAAGAGATCCGGAGTAAACTGAATTCGTTGAAATGCGAGCGAGATCGATTTCGAAACACACGAAATCGTCAACGTTTTCGCGAGGCCCGGTACGCCCTCGAGGAGCACGTGGCCGCCGGTTAACAAGCCCATCAAAATTCCCTCGAGCATGTCTTTTTGCCCAACGACAACTTTGCCGACTTCCTTCATCATACGTTCGACGAATTGACTTTCTTGTTTGATAGCCGCGTTAAGAGCTAAAATATCGACGTCGGACATGGTTTGAACTGCTCCCGTTGGTAGAGGCCTTTATTTTCACTTGGCTCTGCTCGTGTTTTCAATGGAATAATGGTCAAGCGCAAAGGGGCACGAAGTTGACTGGACCTCGCAGATTCTCAAAAGTAAAACTCATGGTTGAGCGGCTACGCTCGGAAGTGTTTGGCGCGAGCCAAGAGCCCTTGGGTTCATCAATGTCAAAGGTCTGGGTCGTCATGACGCTGATCTCTCTAGTCCTCATCTTCGGCGGTCACGCACTCGGTCGATTCGGACTACTCGCGGGTTTTTTGGCGGCGCTCTCGGTCAATACGATCGTTTTCTTTTATGCAGATTTTCGGCTGGCGGCACTTTTCCCGGGCGAAGTGCTTGAAGGTCAAGACGCCTGGGGCCTGCTGCGGCAAACCCGAGAATTAGCCCAAACACTTGGTGTTCGCACCCCGACGCTCGTCTTGCTTCAAAGCTCGACGCCGCTCGCTTTTTCGGCGGGTCTTCTTTCGAATCGCTCTAAAATTTATCTCTCGGACGAACTTCTCAAACGGCTCTCGAACGACGAGATTCGAATTGTGTTGGCCTACGAACTTCAGCGCTTAAAAACGCAACAAACAGCGGCGGCTACCGCCGCATCAGCTCTCGTTTCATTTTTCACTTTCTCCGCTCGATTGATCGATGATCTTTTTCTGTTTCGGTGGGCCGCAGCCGGTCTGCGACGTTTTCGTAAACGACGCTCGGTTCTTGTTCGTCACGTCGGCATCGTG
>JAYTHQ010000083.1:0-1757 GCA_043732445.1 Bdellovibrionales bacterium
TGACAATGGTCGGCGGCATTCAGCGCGTGACGATGGTCATTATCGATAACGGAACCACGCCGGCAGTGAAGGCGGCTTATCTCACGCCGAGCACGGGCGCGTGGTCGGTGCCAGCAACGATTGAATCGCTGTCTCTTCAGGGAGCAGCGTTTCTGAGTGCTGATTCAAATTCGACGTCTGGTTCAGTCGCTACCGCGTATCAGAATTTAGCGACGGGTTCGGTACGAGTGAAATATTCTGCGTCAACTGACGGCGGACTCACGTGGCCCGTTAACGCTTCGTCGGCCTTTCCGGTTTCAAGCGTGGCGCAAGGCGAAGGCGCAACCGTCAAAATAAATCCGGTGACGGGCCTTCCGTCGATCGCTTATTACGACCGAGCGAACGCAAAACTCTACGTCGCACAATGTACAGTGAACTGTGCCTCAACGGCCGCACCGACATTCGCCGGTACAGCTTCGTGGGCGTCGAGCGGAATCGGTATCTCGGGTTTAAGCGCTGTTGGTAACGCCAATCTTTTGAACGCCGCTTTGACGTTTGCCGGCAATGGCGATTTGTATGTCATGTATAATTCAGGACAGCTCGATGCGGGTTCGCTCAGAATGATCGATAGCACGAAGGGCGCGCTGTCGTCGAGCGTTGCAACGACGGTTCTCGCTGGCGCCAATGGAGCGCTTTCAAATGCCGTTGCGACCAACGCTGGAGTTCCGTGGGGCCAAAAGAGCGTGCGTATGCCGAACGGAGTTCTGGCCACCGCCTATAACTCGGCGGGCAACTTCTTTAACGTTTTGACCTGCGGCGATTAATTTCGGCTATCACTTATTTTACGATGTAACGGAGCTTTCGCGGCTCCGTGTTTAAGTCATTGGAGACGGTCACGCCAAGGCGGCCAATTTCGCGCCCGTCGCTCGTCTCAACTGAAACGCGCCAATCTCCTGGCTGATAATTGGCCTTCGACGTAAAGCCTCGAAAGCCCTCTTCGCGCCCGCCGCTCACGCCGAGAGCGATGGCGTCGGCGTTTGTCCATCCAAGACGCGGGTCATGGAATTTCCAGCGGACGAAAAGTTCGTCTTTAAATCGCGACGGCGAGAACACTTGAACAAAGCAAAAGATCTTATCTCCGGGCCGGGCTTCAAAAGTTTGATCACCGCTCTCCCAGAATTTCCAGTCGGGTTTCATTAAACCCAGCTGATAGCCGCCTTCGACCCGAGTGACTTCGTGATAGATGCCAATGTGTTTCATCGAGAGCGGAACCGGCGGCAGGACTTTCGTGAAATAGAGAAGCGCGTAAACGGCGAGCACGCCAAAAAATGGAGCTTGGACATCGCGCAGAATTCGCCGTGGCTCGAGTTTTCGTTTCAAAAAACGTGAGTAGGCCGTGTGAACGATAGCGGCCACCAAAAGCGCGCACAAGAAAACCAAAACGCCGATCGATCCAATCAAGATCGAAACCACCACGTTCAGATACGAAATGAGGCAGAGTCCGAATAATGCGTTTCTTAAAATATGTTTCGGAATGTGCGCGGGCCTCACCTCATTTAAAAACAAAAGTCCTGCCAGCAGCGCCAAGAAAATCAGCGAACTTAAAAGTGTTCCGCTTTTAAAATAAAAAATCGTGTAGACGTTCAGCAAGGTACCGATAAGAAAATGAAGAATGCCCTCACGATAAGACCAAATCTTCGCGAACAAGCGAGGCACTTGACCACGCGTCGTTTCTGGAATTTCGGCACGGCCGACTTCGCCAAAAAGATCCCAGGCAA
>JAYTHQ010000084.1:0-1755 GCA_043732445.1 Bdellovibrionales bacterium
GGTCTCGAGCACGGAATGACTTTATTTTTTGGACTCCTCTTGATTGTTTTTGCCGGCGATACGTTCGCTTACTTCTTTGGCCGCTTCACGGGTCGTCGAAAATTACTTGAAGAGGTCTCACCTAATAAAACAATTGAAGGTTCGATCGGTGGACTTTTGGGATCAGGTCTTGCGGGCGCAGGTCTCGGCTATTTTTACTTACCTGGCACATCCGTTGTGCAACTGATCTTGGTCGCCATTGTGAGCGGCGCCTTCGCACAAATCGGCGATCTTTTTGAATCGCTCATCAAACGGCTCGCCGACACCAAAGATTCGGGCCGCATCATGCCCGGCCACGGCGGTTTCCTCGATCGTCTCGACGGCGTTTTGTTCGCCGCACCCGTGTACTACGTGCTTCTGCATTTCTTAGCTTAAAGCTCGGCGTCAATGCGTTCAGGGTGGCTCCCAGAGGGGGGGTCTAGTCGTGACTGCTTACGGCAGCGAGCTTTAGTTCGGAAAGGTGGGCGTCAAATTGAGACGCCCCCGGTGAACACCCTCCGTAGGCCCAATCTCTAGAAAAATATCTGGCCCAGATCTCGAGGCTCCAACTAGAATAAAAGCCTATGCAAATGATCGCACAGTTACTCCAAAACGGTGTTCAAACAATTGTTCCTCTCGTTGTTCTCTTAGGTCTGCTGATCTTCGTGCACGAGCTCGGACATTTTCTAGTGGCAAAATATTTTAAAGTTCGCGTCGAGGTTTTTAGTCTTGGCTTTGGACCTAAACTTTTAAAGTTTAAGCGCGGCGATACTGTTTATGCGCTCTCGGCCATTCCTCTTGGCGGTTACGTTAAAATGTTCGGTGACGACCCGACAGCGGACATCGCGACCGACCAACACGCTTATTCGTTTGCGCACAAGCCGGTCAATCAGCGAATTGCGGTTGTTCTTGCCGGGCCAATCATGAATTTTCTTTTTGCGATTTTAATTTTCTCGGCGATTGCGATGATGGGCGAGCAAGCGCTTGCACCGAAAGTCGGCGACGTAGATTCTAAGACCGCCGCGTTTGCGCAAGGTTTTCGCCCCGGTGATTCGATCAAGTCTGTCGGCGGCGAAGTCGTTTCGACCTGGGACGAGATGCAGTCTAAAATTCAAGCCAACGGCGATCATACCGTCAGCGTTGATGTCGTTCGCGAAGACGGAAAATCTGAAGGCCTCCAAGTCACCCCAAAACTTGAAGCCAACAAAAACCCCTTGAGCTGGGACCGTTCAATTGGCGAACTCGAGGGCCTCTCGCCCTCGGCCAAGTCATCATTCGTCGGTGTCCGCGATCCAAAGTCCGCCGCCGGAGTTGCCGGACTTCGCGCCGGCGACCACATCAAAAAAATCAATGGCGTGGAAGTGACGAAGTGGCGCGAACTCTTAGCGCGTCTTCCGAAAGCTGCCGATAGCGGCGATACCATAGCGCTTGACGTTGAGCGCGGACTTCTCGACGAGAAGACCGCCGAACATCCAGAGGAGATGAAAGTCTCTTTGGCGTCAGTAGCGGCAAAGGGGAAAACCGGCATCGACGCTCTTCAGGCGCTCGGAATTGAATACCCCGAACTTTACCTGGGTGGCCTCGAGAAAGACGCTCCTGCCGCGAAGGCCGGTTTGCAAGTCGGCGATCGTTTAGTATCGATTGATGGAACAAAGGTCACAACGTTTGAACAAGTCGCTACAACGATTCGCTCGTATGGAGATCGACTCCCAGTCACGCAACGTCCCTCTGGCGGGG
>JAYTHQ010000085.1:0-1752 GCA_043732445.1 Bdellovibrionales bacterium
GGCGCGGTTCAGAAACCTGGCACCTACGAAGTACCACTCGGTTATAAATTGATGGATTTCATCAACATCGAGTGCGGCGGTCTTCTGCCGGGTCGCAAATTGAAAGCGGTTATTCCCGGAGGCTCGTCGGCGCCTGTCTTGTCGGCCGCCGAATGCGAAGACGCAACTCTCGATTACGAAAACATGGCGGCCAAGGGTTCGATGTTGGGTTCAGGCGCAATCATCGTGATCGACGATTCATATTGCATGGTCGACGTTCTCTCGACGATCACGCATTTCTATCACCATGAATCGTGCGGTCAGTGTACGCCCTGCCGCGAGGGTACCGGCTGGATCGAGAAGATCATTCACTCGATCACGCACGGCGAGGGTAAGCCCGGCGACGTTGATTTGCTTTTGAAAATCTCTGACAACATGAAGGGCCGCACGATTTGCGCGCTCTCGGATGCGGCAGCGTTACCTGTCCTCTCGTTCGTCACAAAATTCCGCGATGAGTTCGAGTATTTTATAAGTGAGAAAAAATCGAAGGTTAAAGGTACGCAGATCTACGCCCAAATGAATGCGCATGCCGGTCACGGCGGAGGTCATTAATGAGTGAGCACAATTGCGAACGGTCCGAGGCAGCGCCGAGGAGAAATAAATAGATGGCTGAAAATCGGAATCCATCTACTGATGCGATGGCGGCGGCTCCAGTGCCCGAAGTCAAAATGTTGAAGTGCAAAATTAACGGCGTCGACCTCGAAGTGAAGGCCGGAACATCGATCATCGAAGCCATCAGCCAAAACAATCAATCGATCGCGCATTACTGTTGGCATCCAGGGCTCTCGGTCGCGGGCGTTTGCCGTCTCTGCATGGTTGAGATCGAAGGAAACCCACGTCTTCAGATCGCGTGTAACACCGCGGTCACTGAGGGCATGGTCGTCAACAACACCTCTGAAAAAGTAAAAGATGCTGTGAAGTGGGGCCTTGATTTCCACTTGATTAACCATCCGCTCGATTGCCCGATTTGCGATCAGGCCGGCGAGTGTGGCCTTCAAGATCAGTACATGACCTACGGCAAATACGATCCAGAAATGGCCGAGCCTAAGGTTAAAAAACATAAAGTGGTTGATCTGGGACCGCGCGTTGTTCTCGATACCGAGCGCTGCATTCTTTGCTCGCGCTGTGTTCGGTTTACCGACGAAGTTTCGAAATCAAACGAGCTCGGCATTTTCAACCGCGGAGACCGCGCCGAAGTCGGAACATTCGACGGTAAACCTTTGAACAATAACTACTCAACGAACGTCGTTGATATTTGCCCTGTCGGCGCATTGACCTCGAAAGACTTTCGATTCCGTCAGCGCGTTTGGTATCTGCGCGAACACAACACGATCTGCACGGGTTGTTCGACCGGATGTAATACACGCGCGTCTTACAACAAAGAAGGCCTGTTCCGGATTAAGCCAAATTATAATAAAGACGTTAACGGTTACTGGATGTGTGATGTCGGTCGTGACGTTTACAAGTTCGTTAACAAAGAAGCGCGCCTTCAAGATGCGCGCATCACTTCGGGCGGCCGGGCTGAGTGGATTGTTCCTTCGCTCGCAGCTAAAAAAGTCGGCGAATCTTTGCGTGGTGGCGGCAAGTCGGTCGCGTTTGTTTTGACCGGCCAGTACACAAACGAAGAATACGAAGCACTCTTAGGTTTCGCAAAAAAAGAGGTCGGCACCGACCGTATTTTCCACTGGATCAATCATCCAGAGCAGATGAACG
>JAYTHQ010000086.1:0-1750 GCA_043732445.1 Bdellovibrionales bacterium
GCGAAATCTTCAGTCTTCTTTTCGATACCTTCACCCCGCTCGTAACGGAGGAAGCGTTTCAATGAAACTTCGCTGCCGACTTTTTTTGCGGTTTCTTTCATGTGATCGCCCACTTTGAGATCTGGGTTTTTCACAAACGATTGATCGAGTAAGCACGAATCAGCCAAGAACTTACGGATCTGACCTTCGACGATTTTGTCGATCATCTCTGGTTTTTTACCCTGCTCGATGTTTTTCGCGCGCAACACTTCTTTTTCTTTTGCGACGACGGCAGGGGGCATTTGGTCCGAAGAAATCGCCATCGGGTTCATCGCGGCGATGTGGAGACAGGTGTCTTGCGCAAACGCGCGAAGATCTGGCGTGTCTGTTCCCGCCACTTCGACCATGACGCCGATTTTACCTTCGCCGTGGAGATACGTGTGAATATAGCCTGGACCTTGCAGTTCATACTTCGTTACGCGGCGAAGAAGAATATTCTCGCCGATCGTTGCGACCATTTCTTTCAGTGATTCTTCGACGGTCTTGCCGGTTTTCGAAAACTTCTGTGTCGGCATCTCTGCGTTTGCAGGAGCCGACAGCGAGAGGTCTGCGAGATCGCTAACGAAGGCTTTAAAGGCATCGTTACGTGCGACGAAATCCGTTTCAGAGTTTACTTCACCAACCACTCCAGCTTTACCGTTTGATTTTGCGAAGACAGTTCCTTCAGCAGCGATACGGCCAGCTTTTTTCGCAGCAGCGCTCAAGCCTTTGGCGCGAAGCCAATCGACGGCTTTTTCGAAGTCACCGGCAGTTTCGGTGAGCGCTTTTTTGCAATCCATCATACCCGCGTTTGTTTTTTCGCGGAGTTCTTTAACCATCGAAGCAGAGATCGACATAACTTATCCTTTGAAATTTAAGTTTTAAGAAAACGGCCGCTCTACGCAGCCGCATTTTGAAAACAGAGACTTTGATCGTCGTCAAAGTCTCGCCTTAAACCGGCTAGAAGCCGACGCTTCCTATCAGGCGTCGTCGCCTTCAGTTTTTTCTGCGGCCTTTTCGCCCTCTTCAAGCTCTTGCGCGATCTCGACTTCGTCGGCCGTACCGGCCGCAACGAGTTTGCGAGTTTTCGCAGCCTTAATAACAGTAGGTCCGCCTGATGCTGCAGGAGAGCCGGCTGCTTGAGGCTTGCGTTCGCCAGTAGCGGCACCCGGACGGCGATCGGTGCGCTTCGACTCGACGTCTTTGCCTTCTTTTTCGCGTGCGAAGTCAGATTCTTTGTCTGTGTTAGCGCGCATTTTCTGTTCGTAAGAAGCCGCGCCTTCAAGATAAGAATCAGCAACGAGGTTCGCGAACAATTTGATTGAGCGAATCGCGTCGTCATTTCCTGGAATCGGGTAATCGATGAGCTCAGGGTCGACGTTCGTGTCGACGATGCCGACGACCGGAATGCCGAGGCGGCGCGCTTCGAGAACCGCGATGTGCTCTTTGTTGATATCGACAACGAACATCGCCGAAGGCGAATCTTTCATATCGCGGATACCCTCAAGATAATCAACGAGGCGCGTGTAGTCTTTTTCGATTTTTGCGCGCTCTTTTTTCGAGAAGAACTCGAGCTCGCCTTTTTCGCGCATGCCGTCGATACGTTTCAACCGATCGATCGACGCTTTGATTGTCGCGAAGTTCGTCAGCATGCCGCCGAGCCAACGTTTTGTAACGTAGAACTGACCGCATTTTTTTGCGGCTTCGATGATCGGCTCGACAGCTTGTTTCT
>JAYTHQ010000087.1:0-6094 GCA_043732445.1 Bdellovibrionales bacterium
TTCGGCTTCTTTGGTTGGCCACGGACAGAGTCCCTTAAAAACTGCCGGCAACAAACTTTGACCGCGCGGGAGTAAATGTAAAACGCAGACGACGGCGAACGTGCGTTTGTGCGACTCTTCGGGAAGTTTCGGAAGAATGTCTTTGAGCGCGTCGATCGCGCCGGCTGAACCGCCGATGGCGACCGCTTTAAAATTGAGTGACGACGATGCTTTGTTTTGCATAGCTAAAGTTTCTGATAAAGGCGTTGAGCTTCGTTAAAAACGCGAAACGAAGAAGCGGGGTCAAGAAAGCGCAACGATTCACGGCTGCCGAGGCCTAAAAACCCGCTACGCACCAGCGAGTCTTTAAATAAATTCGTCGCTCGATTTTGCAAATCGCGATCGAAGTAAATCAAAACATTTCGGCACGAAATCAAATGGGCGTCGGTAAAGACCGCGTCAGTAGCCAAGCTGTGATCAGAGAAAACGACAGTCTTCAAAAGCGCCGGGTCGACCTTCGCCGAACCGTACGCGACGCTGACGTAATCCGAGATCGAGCGCTGGCCGCCGGCCTCACGATAATTGTAAGTCGCTTTTTTAATCAGCTCAGTGTCATAGATAGCGCGAGCGGCCTGTTCTAAACTTTTTTGATTGATGTCGGTTGCGTAGATTGTCGATTTTTCTAGAAGGCCTTCTTCTTTTAAAAGAATCGCCATGGAAATGACTTCTTCGCCGGTGCTGCAACCCGCGATCCAAACTCGAATAGACGGGAAAGTTTTCAAAAACGGAACAACGCTTAATCGTAGAGCCGCGAAATACGAAGGGTCGCGAAACATTTCTGTTGTTGGTACGGTGAGGACATCGACAAGTTCCGCGAGAAACTGGGGTTCGTGTAAAAGCCGAGCTTGAAGATGCGAAACTGTCGGGCAGTGGAATTGAACCAACGCGTGTTGAATTCGACGTTCGACGGAAGAACGCACGTAATGCCTGAAGTCGAATTTATATTGCTGAAAAAGGGCCTCAATCAGCAATTCGATTTCGAGGGCCTGGATATCATCTGCGCGCGTGGTCTTCATTTCGACTTTCATAGGTCGACTTTCATAGGTTCTACTAAATGTATTACCGGGGGTTCAGTGTCAGGAAAAGCATGAAATCTGGTTGTGGATAGGACCACACAGGCAAAACGGCGAAGGCTGTAGAATGTCTAGACTCGCCGGCGCCACCGCCGCCCTCAAGGAGAAAGGACGCTGAAACCGCGCAGCCGTTTGAAGTCCTTACTCACCGCCGCCTCTCTCGCGGCTTGGGCCGCGCCTACTTGAGATGTGTGCCGAGTGATGTCGCGATCGTCGCCCAATAATCTTTTGGTATGTAGGTTGTCGAGAGAGTTTTCATGATCGTCGGCTGCGAGATCGACTGCCATGTCGGCGTTGTCACCGAGGCTTGATCGCAGACGGTTGATCTGTAAAGTCCGATCACTCCGGCATGGGGTGATGGGGGCGTTCCGATTTTTCCGGCCTTCATGATATCTGTCGATTTATCAATAAAGATGAGCCATGGAATCTGTTTGCCGTGAGCTGCTCTGACTTCGGCATTTGAGGCATAACTTGCTTGCGGCGTGAAAACTGCCACGTTGAACGAGGTGGTCGGATGCGCACCGTAACCAGAAGGTGAGATCCAATCATCTCCGCCAGCGGGGCAGTAGAGATCAGCCTCGCAGGAATTGTGATAACTGTACTCGTCTGCGAAGCCTAATCGATGCATCAATTCGTGTAAGGCCATTGCGGCCGGAGAGCCCGTCGTGATGACCGGATTTAATCCGCCAGAACCGCCGTAGCGCGATTCATCTTTAACGATGATGGCGTACGAGGCTTTTTCAGTTTTTTTAAGTGCAGCTAAATATTTAAGCGACTGACGTGTTTCGCAAGTAATGAGTCGAGAGGGTACGCCACCGCTTTTGTTATCGCACGACGGAGGCAGGTTGAGCGCCGTCAGGTGCGCGCGGTATCCCAGCGAAATCGCCAGGCGATCTCGAGATTCAGATTCCTGCAGGAGCACGTTTGACTCGGTGTCTTGCGCAGTTGCGGAGATCACGTCTAGCGCGCTCGGGGCTGCTGATTGACAGCCCAGTTTTGAGCTCGAGGTCTGGATGACCTTTAAGTTTAAATCTTTCATTAAAGAATATGGTTCGACGGAGGAAAACAGAGCGGCGACTTCGCGAGCCTTCACTGCCTTCGGTTGATCGGTCACAATCAAGATCGTCGTGGCTCGTGCTGGCTGCGCTGAGCACAAAAGAACGAGTCCGAGAGCCGCGAAGCGCAGCGCCGTTTTTTTCATTTATTTTTCAAGGAGGCTGCGAAGCATCCAGGCTGTTTTTTCGTGGATCTGCATGCGCTGAGTAAGAAGATCGGCCGTCGGCTCATCGGCGGCCTTATCGGCCAACGGAAAGATCGAGCGCGCTGTACGAATGACAGCCTCTTGACCTTCAACCAGCAAACGAATCATTTTTTCGGCGCTTTGCGGACCACGATCTTCTTTAATTGTCGCGAGTTCAACGAACTCTGCGTACGTCGCCGGAGCGCGAATGCCGAGCGCGCGGATGCGCTCCGCGATTGAGTCAACCGCGAGTGCGAGTTCGGTGTATTGACCTTCGAACATCAAGTGAAGTGTCTGAAACATCGGTCCGGTGACATTCCAGTGAAAATTATGAGTTTTCAAATAAAGAGTGTAGGTATCAGCCAGGAGACGCGAGAGACCGTCCGCGATCGCCTGTCGGTCTTTCTTCTCGATTCCAATATTGATCTGCATTGAACTTTTCTTTGCGCTTTTCATCATGAACCCCCGGTGAAGAAAGTTTGCGACACTCGCGAGCAACGGGCAAGCTCAAGTGCAGTGAGTAACTTCGTAATCATGTTTATCTGTCTCGTGGCGGGCCAGTTTATCCGGCGCCGCGCTAAGTTTCGTGTCAGCGACGCGCGTACGCTGAATATTGTGGTGCTTTGGGTTTCGCTGCCGGCCTTGATTTTTGCCGAAGTCCCGCGGCTCTTTCGCGAGAGGGCGATCACGACCGATCTCATGTACGCGGTCGCGATGCCGTGGATTCACTTTTTAGTGGCCGCGGCCTTCGTCGTTTTTTTATCTCGTCGGTTGGCCTGGAGTCGGCCTGTCACCGGGGCATTGATCTTGACCTGTGGTTTGGGAAATACGTCATTTATCGGAATCCCGGTGATTGAGGCGATGTACGGCGAAGCCGGCGTTAGCATTGCGTTGTTAATCGATCAGCTCGGGAGTTTTTTAATTCTGGCAACGCTCGGCTTAGTCACGGCCTCGATGTATTCTGGTCGTTCGCTGTCGCCGAATGTGATCGCTAAACGCGTTTTGTTATTTCCGCCGTTTCTTGCGTTTGTGTTGGCAACTCTGTGGGGGTTGAGTTCAGTTCCGGTCGAAGGGACTGGTGTGGTGGCGCTGACGAAGATCGGTGCGACCCTTGTTCCGCTCGCACTCTTATCGGTGGGCTGGCAGCTTGAACTTTCGCGCGCGATGTTTCAGACGTACTGGCGAAAACTCAGCTGGGGCCTGCTTTTTAAACTCGTGTTATGGCCGTTCGTGGTAATGATCACGCTTCGCGCGCTATTGGGGCCGTTCAATCTTGTTTACCAGGTGGCGGTGATTGAAGCCGCGATGGCGACGATGATCACCAGCGCGGTTGTTGCCGCCGAGTTTGATCTCGACGGTGAGCTTGCGCAGCTCATGGTTGGTCTCAGTATTCTACTTTCGGCTCTGACCATCTCCGGGTGGGCGATTGCGCTCTGGGCGACAACACCGATCGTTTCGAAGTAACGAACGTCTCATTGTGAGACATTTGCCAGATGCGACTCAAGAGGGCTCAACCTTGTCTAAAGCTTTGACAGTAAGCTCGCGTAGGTCGCCGCTCGGTTGGTGCGGGCCTTGTAATACCTAATCGTCGAGGATTCCTTTTTTTGGAATTCAATATCGATTGCGAGGCCCTCTGTGAGACCAGCCCAAGTGAAAAGCCAGAAAAACAGCCAGACGAAATTTAAAGTCTACGGAGTTTTTCTGGGTTTGGCCTTCTCGGCGCTCACGACGTCAGCCGCTTCTGCTGCAAGTCTCTCAACTCAGCAGTGCACGGTTGAGTTTGCTCCATTGGAAAATCAGCCGGTTGTGTTTCGTGATGAAAGCGGAAATTTATTGGGGACCTCTGCTGAAGGCACTGATCTTCAAATGCCGATCAATGGGCAAGCTCTCGCCAATTCAATCACTGCTAGGGGCATTGACGTCAGTACATTGCTAAATAACTCAGAACCACTTTCAGGTAACGACGGTAAAACCTATTTAAAAATGCAATTGCCTCTCGATACTATCACGTCTGAAGGTCGGCAAATCTCGGGCGGCACCAACGTGCTCTTGGCCATCAGCGATTTCAAAATTACGCGTGCAATTCAGCCCACGGGCGCCAACGATGGCGGCAACTGTAGCGCAGCGCTCATCAATAAATTTACCGACGTTTTAGATGCAAAAGGCCCAACGGCAGAAACGCGGCCACTCGATGAGCCGCAAGCTGAACCGACAGTCGCGCCGGCTCCGCAGAAACGAGAGCAGCCTGCGGTTCCCGCACCCCAGATTGCGGCCCCACCGCGCACTGAAATTCCTGACGTCGCAGATGACTCTGAATCCGCAGAGGCTCCCGTGACGAACGAGATAATTATGCCTAAACTTGGATATGGAAGTCCGTTCCCAGAAAAGTTCTTATCGGCTCCTACCTGCGGTTGTACGCGTGGTACGTGTGGAATCGCCAGTAACTTTGGCGCGCGACGCCGACCGGTCATTCGCCGTCACCGTCGAGTTGTCGGATACGGATCGGCCTACCATCAGGGATTAGATATCGGCGGCGGTCTGAATACGCCGGTGATTGCCGCGGCCCCTGGCAAGGTCAACTTTGTTGGTAAACAAGGCGGATACGGTTACACGATTGTTCTCGACCACGGTAACGGTTACCAAACTCAATACGGCCATTTGAAAGAGCTTCCGCATGACCGAAACGGTTCGCCGGTTCGTCGGGGCCAGTGGATCCGTCGCGGCACTCAAATTGGTTTGATGGGATCAACGGGCCTCTCGACGGGGCCGCATGTGCATTTCGAAGTTCACCAAGGTCGCAGGCGAATCAATCCAAAAATCGACTTGATCGCTTCATCGGGCGCGATGCTTTCGAGAAGCTGTTCAAATCTTCCGGATCTTAATTACGTCGATCGCTTAATGGCTTCCGCGCTTCGCGCTGATCGACGACCTCCACGTAGATCATCAGGCCGTTCGTTCGCTCGCAGCTGGCGCTAAGAGCGTTACAACCTAGACCACCCACTTGTCACCGAAGGCCGCTTCACTTCATCATCTAGGTAATGGTGAAGTTTGCGGCCCGAGACCCCTTTCCATATCTTCCGCTGTTGGCGTTTTCAAAGTCTGAAGCACAGACCCATGCGGCTGAAGCTGATCGGTGGCTCACCCTTCGCGTCGATGAGACCGAGCGCGTACTCGCAACCGGAGGTAGTCGCGACCCGGCCCGTGAGACGAGCCGACAGCATCAACAACTTTGGTTTGGCCTTGAACCCCGTGATCTCCAAACGCCTTACTTAGAAATTCGCGCGCTCCTTGAATCAGTTTTGCCGGTCTCAAGGCCGCAAGTGGTGGTGGATCTTGGCGCAGCGTACGCGCGAATGGCTTTTGTCATCGAGAGACACTTTCCGTTGGCGCGATTTCAGGGTTTTGAATATGTTGGTGAGCGCGTTCGCGAAGCGCGTCGGGCGCTTTCGCGTTTTGGAGCGCAAAGATCTGATGTTCTGCATGTCGATCTGACATGGCCGCAGTTTCAGATCCCGCAGGCCGATCTTTACTTTCTCTATGATTATGGGACGCCAGCCGCGATCGAAAAGACGCTGCATGATTTAAAACGAATTGCGCTTGAACGACCCATTACGATCGTTGCGCGCGGCCGTGTTTGTCGCTATTCGATCGAAAGTCGGCATGCATTTTGGTTACAGCCGGCCGACCCTGGCGCTCCCGAGCGAACTTTTACGGTTTATCGATCAAGGATCGACATCAGTAG
>JAYTHQ010000088.1:0-6074 GCA_043732445.1 Bdellovibrionales bacterium
GGCGGCATTGGCTTGGCCGCTTCGTTTTTTAGCTCTTCGTTCAGTTTTGGCGAATAATCAAGAAAATGGGCCAGCCGCTGAGAGCGCGTTTTGGGAACAAGTTCGAGGACCTGTTTGCGAAGAGTTTCGACATCGAAGGGTTTTTCGAGACGGGCGTTGGCACCCGAAGCTTTGGCTTGAGCCTCGTCGAGATCCAAGAACGAGCTCCACATGAGCACGACTGGAATGACTTTCAGTTCAGCGTCAGCCTTCAGTATCGCGCAGACTTCGTAACCATTCTTTTTTTGGAGAAGAACATCGGCGAAAATGATGTCGGGTTGGTAGCTGCGCGCGACGTCGAGCACATCGACGCCCGCATGGACCGCTTTCACCTCGACGGCGAAGTCCTGGAGAGCCAACTGCATGACTTTCTTAATCGTTGTGCTTTCGTCGGCGAGTAAGACGCGCAATGCCATAAGCTTTTGAGTAAACGTTTTTTCCCCAGGCGAGTCAAGATAGGATCAGACCTCCATGATAGGGATTATTGACCGCTATATTGCCAAGCTTTTCCTGACGTTCTTTTTGGGCGGCTTGCTGATTTTCTGCGTGTTGTTCGTGACGGTCGACTTCATGACAAACATCTCGCGGTTCAACGCGCCTTCGTCGGCGGTGATCGAATATTACGTACTTTTTTTGCCGAGTATTGCCTACCAAATGATGGCGGTCGCTTGTCTTCTCGGAACGATTTTTACTCTGAGTACGCTGAACCGAAATAACGAACTGGTTGCACTTTTTAGTTCCGGCATGTCGCTCGCTCGCATCAGCACGCCGATTCTGGTTTTGGTCGTTCTCATCTCGACACTTTCATTTTGGTTAAATGATCGCCTGATGCCCGGGCTCAATCAGCGGAAAAGCTACGTTGAGTACGTTCAAATTCGTCAGAAGCCGGGTCTCTATTCGACGGTAAACAGCGACAGGATTTGGTATCGGTCGGGCAACATTCTTTATAACATCAAAACTCTCTCGAGCGAGACGGCGACCGCGCAAGGTCTGACGATGTATTACTTCGACAGTGCTTGGCATCTGATCCAAATGATCACGGCGAAATCGGTAAAGTTAAACGGAACGAGCTGGGATTTAAGCGACGGCTCGGTGACTCTCCTCACAAGCGATGCCAATGGAGTGAAGGGGTCGAGCGCGCCGATGACTCAAGATTTCAAATTGAAAACGATTTCGGTGTCTGAAGACTCAGGTGACATTCAAAAAAGCTCACAGAGCACCGAAACGCTGCGGGTCTCGGAACTTCGTCGCTACATTGATCGCAACAAAGCAGCCGGCCTCGATACGCTACGCTACGAAGTCGAATACCACGCGAAATTTAGCTTCGCGGTTGCCGCGTTTGTGATGTCTTTTCTCGGAATTCCGTTTTCGGCCACTCGCCAGCGAGCGGGCGGAGCGGCCGTGAATGTGGGGGTCACGATCTTGCTTGCCTTCGTTTACTATGCGGCCTACAGCTCCGGCATTACGCTCGGGAAACATGGTGTGTTGCCGCCGATCATTGCCGTCTGGGTCCCGAATATTTTGGGCATCGCGTTCTCAGCTTTGTTTCTCTTCCGTTCTAAGCGCTAGTCAGCTCGTCTATACGGGCTTTTGGGGGTTGGTTCAGGTAGATAGATGGACTTAAGCCTGCTATACTAAGGCTCTCCCGGAGGTTTGTATGATCCTCGAAATCTTGAAATATCCAGACGCTCGATTGCGCCGAAAAGGCGAAAGCGTTGCCAGCGTGACTCAGGAATTAAAGGCGCTCGCCGAAAACATGATCGAGACCATGTACGATGAAAACGGGATTGGCTTGGCCGCTCCGCAAGTTGGCCAGTCGGTCCGGCTCCTCGTGATCGATACTCGCCCTCGTGACGACGACGGAAATCCGACCACCGAAGGTTTGACGGAACTTGAACAACAAGTCGCGCAGCCGCTCGTGATCTTTAATCCAGAAATCAAAGTAGCGACCGACAAGACGACGTACGAGGAAGGCTGCCTCAGCGTTCCGGGTTTCTTTGAGACCGTTGAGCGCGCACTTTACGTCGAGGCGGTTGGGCTCGATGCGCACGGCGCGCCGCTCGCGATTAAGACCGATGGACTTCTCGCGATCTGCCTCCAGCACGAAATGGACCATCTCGAAGGCAAACTTTTTATCGACCGTTTAAGTTTCTTAAAATCGAGCAAGATTAAAAATCGCATTCAAAAGCACGGTTACCCAACTGACGAAGAGGCCGCCGAAGAGCGCGCCGAAGCCCGTGCTCGCCGCAAGGCTGCCAAAGCGGAAGCCTCCGCATCTTCGAAGTAAGTTTTAAGTCTGTTTTAAGTCTGTTTGCAGACTAAAAACAGTGTTTCGCTGAGCGGCGCTCTCTCTCGAGGCGCCGCTTTCGTTTTGATTCCCACTCAGGATCATGGCAAGTCTGATGTGGGTTGCACCGCAGGTGCGGGCGCCCACGAGGAGTTCCCCCGGCATGTCTCGCGTACGTATTCTGTTTCTCGGCACACCTGATTTTGCGGCAGCGGCCTTACGTCAGCTGATCGACGACGATCACTTCGAAATCGCGGCCGTCGTGTCGCAACCTGATCGTCCGTCTGGTCGCAAGATGCAGCTCAAGGCCTCACCTGTGAAAAAGCTTGCGCTCGCGCACGGCTTAACAGTTTTGACCCCTGAGACCGTGAACACCGAAGAGTTTCGGCTCGGTATCGCGGCTTTGAATATCGAGAGCGCCGCGGTGGTCGCCTTTGGTCAGATCCTCGGCCAGAAATTCTTAGATCTTTTTCCGCGCGGAAGCGTGAACGTGCACGGAAGTTTGCTGCCGAAGTGGCGCGGAGCCGCGCCTATTCAACGGTCGGTGATGGCAGGCGACAACGAGGCGGGGGTCGCTTTGCAGATCGTCGTTCGCAAACTTGATGCGGGCCCGATTTTGGGATTTCGCCGCGTCACACTGAGTGACGAGATCAACTCTCTCGAAGTGCACGATCTGTTGAAAGACTTAGGCGCCGATCTCTTGCGCGTTGAATACATGGATTACTTGCGAGGCAATTTGATGCCGGTGGCACAAGACGAAGCGTTGGTCACGATCGCGCCGAAAATCGACAAGACCGAAGCGCGCATCGATTGGTCTCGCTCGGCCCGCGAAATTCATAATCGCGTGCGCGGTCTTCAGATGGGGCCTTTTGCGATGTCGTCTCTTGACGGTCAGGATATTAAAATTCACCGAACGCAAATTTTAAGCGAGACCGGTCACAGCGGTGAACCTGGCCAGATTCTTCAGCACGGTGAAGGTGTTCATGTGGCCTGCGGTTCAGGTATTTTAAATCTGCTCGAGGTTCAGCCTGAATCGAAGGCCCGTATGTCGGCGGCAGGTTTTGCTTTAGGCTATTTGCAAAAGTCGCAAAGAAAGTTCGTATGAAGCAGTTTTTGGTGGCGCCGTCGATTTTGTCGGCCGACTTCTCAAAGCTCGGAGACGAGATTCGCGCGATCGCGGCCGCGGGCGCCGACTGGGTTCACGTCGATGTTATGGATGGGCACTTCGTTCCGAACCTCACGATTGGTGCGCCGGTCGTTAAAAGTTTAAAGCCGATTTCGCCGCTTCCACTCGATTGCCATCTCATGGTTGAAGAGCCCGAGCGATATATCGAAGACTTCGCCAATGCCGGCGCCGCTCACATCACCATCCATGTCGAGGCCACGAAAGATCCGGCGGGAGTTTTGAGACGCATTCGCGCCTTAGGCGTAAAGCCCGGCGTAACGCTGAAGCCTGCAACACCGGCGTCGGCGATTTTTCCATTTTTAAGTTTAGTCGATTTGGTTTTAGTGATGACGGTCAACCCTGGATTCAGCGGTCAGTCGTTCATGAAAGAGCAGGCAACGAAAATTCGTGAGATTCGCATGGAGCTTCAGCGGATCGGGCACACCGCCTTGATCGAGGTCGACGGCGGTATCACCCCGGAAACCGCGCGCGAAGTTCAAGACGCCGACGTGTTAGTTGCGGGTAATGCCGTCTTCAAAGCCGGCTGCGATTACAAAGAAGCGATCCGTCGACTAAAGGAAGCGAAAGCATGAAAACGATTTCGATCAACGGTAGAGACGTCACGATCGATCAAGTCTGGGACGTGGCTTATCAAACCGGCGGCGCGGTTCGTGTTGAGCTTGCGGCCGATGCGCGCACGAAGATGGCGGCGTCTCGCGCGTACATCGAAGGGAAAATGCACGGCGGAGGTGCGATCTACGGCGTGAACACCGGCTTTGGTGCATTTTCGAGCGTGCGAATCTCCGATGACGAAATCGACCAGCTCCAGAAAAATTTAATTCGCTCGCACTCGGTGGGAATCGGGCAGCCGTTTACGATTGAGGAAACGCGCGCGATTATGTTTTTACGCGCGAACTGTTTGGCAAATGGTCTAAGCGGCATTCGGCCGCTCGTCGTCGACAAAATTCTTGAATTTCTAAATGCTGGGGTCGTGCCCGTCATTCCGCAGCAGGGTTCGGTTGGGGCGAGCGGTGATCTGGCGCCGCTTTCGCACTTAGCGCTCGCGATCATTGGCGAAGGCCAGGCCTGGAAAAACGGCGAGGTCGTCGACGTCGCGGTCGTGCTCGCCGACAAAAAAATAAAACCACTCGATCTGAAAGCCAAAGAAGGGCTTTCGATGATCAACGGCTGCCAAGTGATGACGGCAGTTGGTTTGCTGAACGCATTTGAAGCGCGTCGTTTGGTCTGGATGGTCGATGTTGCGGGCGCGATGACGTTAGAAGCCATGCAGGGTGCCCGAACGGCCTTTGACCCATTGATCGCGGCCGCTCGTCCGCACTACGGCGAAGCGCAGACTGCGCGAAATCTCATGCGCATCTTAGGGCCGACCTCACCGATTGCCGAAAATCACCGCGACTGCGGGCGCGTTCAAGATGCTTACTCGCTTCGCTGCATGCCGGCCGTTCACGGGGCCGCCAAGAACTCTTTAAAGCGCGCAATCGAAACGCTTGAGATCGAAGCGAATTCCGCCACAGATAATCCGCTCGTTTTTAGCGATGAAGGTAAAATTTTGAGCTGCGGTAATTTTCACGGCGAACCCGTCGCGTTCGTTCTCGACTTCATGGCCATCGCGATTTCGGCCATGGCCTCAATGTCAGAGTGCCGCATCGAGAAGCTCATTAACCCTGCCATGAGTGGCCTGCCGGCCTTCTTAGCGCCCAACGGCGGCCTCAACAGCGGTCACATGATCGTTCAAGTCGCCGCTGCGTCACTCGTTAGCGAAAATAAAATTCTCTCGCACCCGGCGTCGGTTGATTCAATTCCAACATCAGCCGACAAAGAAGATCACGTTTCGATGGGCACCATCGCCGCTCGTAAATTTGGCGCGGTCGTTAAAAACGCCGAAAATATCGTGGCCATGGAGTTTTTGTCGGCGACGCAAGCGCTGGATCTCTTGAAGCCACTAGATCCGGCAGGCGCGGTGAAACCGGTGTTTGATCTGATCCGCACGAAAGTTCCCTTCGCGAAAGACGACCGCGTTTTCTCACACGACATTGAAGATATTAAAAAAATGATTCGCTCAGAAGCCATCTTGGGCGCCGTTCGCAAAGCGGTCGGCGAGCTTGAGGCATAGAGAGGTTGGTATGGGTTCAACACAAGGTGCACGTCCGGTCCGCGCTCCCCACGGAACGAAACTTCACTGCAAAGGCTGGTTGCAAGAAGCGGCCTACCGTATGCTGCAAAACAATCTCGATCCTGACGTCGCCGAAAGGCCTGATGAGCTGATCGTTTACGGCGGTATCGGGAAGGCGGCACGCAATTGGCCGGCGTTTGATAAAATCTTAGAGTGCTTAACGAAACTCGAGAACGATGAAACGCTCCTGATTCAAAGCGGAAAGCCGGTTGGCATTTTAAAAACGCACGAAGATGCGCCGCGCGTTCTCATCGCGAATTCCAACTTGGTAGGTAAGTGGGCCAACTGGGAAACCTTTCACGAGCTCGACCGCAAAGGTCTCATGATGTACGGGCAGATGACGGCGGGCTCTTGGATCTACATCGGTTCGCAAGGCATCGTGCAGGGTA
>JAYTHQ010000089.1:0-1743 GCA_043732445.1 Bdellovibrionales bacterium
GATCACGCAGTTTGAAAGTTTGAGACCGTCATCGGCGCTCTCAAAGCTGGGCTGATTCGCGAATCCTGCGCGGTGAAGAGCGCGGTAGACCCATTGTCCGCTGCGGTCGCCAGTGAACATGCGGCTCGTGCGATTCGCGCCGTGCGCCGCCGGCGCTAAGCCCACAATAACGAACCGAGCTTTTGGATCACCGAAATTTGGAATCGGCCGGCCCCAATACGGTTGATCACGATAGGCCTTCTTTTTTTCACGCGCCACGGCTTCGCAGTAGCCCCTTAGGCGCGGACATCGTTCGCACTCAACAACATCATCGGCGAGTTTCGCGACCGAATCGCGAGCCATGGTTTTCTTTAATCGCGCCTCAAAGTTCTGTTCGTCGTGAGCAACGTTTTTCGTAGCCGAGTTTTTCGCTTTCGCTCTTGAAATGAGGCGGCGTTTTTTCATGCTATCGCTGCGTCGGCAGGAGTTTGATCACTTCGCTGATGCGTGTGACGTCTTCACCGCGGCAAGCGTCGGGGAGACACCGATAACTGCGGGCGCAGCCATCTTTTGTCCAAACAAAATCTTTTGCGCCGCGAACCAACACCCCTTCGACTTCGTGGGTCGCGGAGTTGATGACCGCCGAGCCGGAATTTCCACCGTAGGTATCGGTGTTCGCTACGAAGAAGTCAGGGCTCGAGATCTTTCTCACTTTGGCGCCACCAGCGATCTTGAGCGGCAATCCTTCAGGATAACCCAGCACCGTCACGTCGGTACGCTGAGCGATTGCGCCGTTGGCGCGAAGTACAAGAGGCAAACGATTTTTGACGGGCCGATCGAGTTTCACAATCGCAAAGTCGGCACCTTCTGTCGGACTTTGCCGGTGGACGATTGATTGACATGAGTAAACATCTTGCGCCGGAAGCGCCGTCGGCATTTGGCCCGGCGCCGTCATGGCAAAACCAAAAGCGAACGACGTTTCACTACACACTTTTAGATCTGCGATGCAGTGCCCGGCCGTCACAACTACGTCGGGCGCAACCAAAAATCCCGAACAAAATGCGGCCGTGTTTTGCTCATAAAATTTTTCATCCTTGCACAAGCCAAGCGAGCTCCCGTAGTTGGTGCCAAGAATCGCCCGCAGACCATTTTGCTCAGGGCCGATTTGAGCTTTACTCATCAAAGCGACGATTGATTCGCTCAAAACTTTCAGCGAAGGGTCAGTTTCCTCAAAGAGATCGACACGGTTGTCGACTCCGTAGATGACTTCTGGTTTTGAGGCGCCGTCGTTTGGCTTCGCGACCGTTGTTTGAGCTGCTAATTGAAGAGAGGCCCTCGTGCATCCGGCAGAGAGCGCAAAGACGAGCGTCGTTACAAGGGTTACAAGGGCTACAAGGGCTCGGCGGCCGATTGGAAGCGTGCAGATCACGTGAAGACTCCTTCCATGGTGTCCCTCATTCAAGTTGTCGTGATCCTTCGATTTTCGCCTAAAGTGCGCTCTCGCGGTGCGGATTTTAAGTCGAGGCCTGGCGAAATTTGCGAAGGCCCCTAACGTTTTTGCCAAAGCTTCTCTTTGACGTGGTCTCAACACGCCTTAAATCACGAGGCTTTTTCAAGTTTTAGGACGCCTAGTGGGGTCATTTGGGCTGGCTCGTAAATTGCGGTGAACCGACCACGGGCGCTCTAGTAAACCAGACAAAAGTTCTGCAGAGCCAGAATGCCCCTGCCCAACGAAGGAAATCATGAAACGCGAGCAGACGAAAA
>JAYTHQ010000090.1:0-1738 GCA_043732445.1 Bdellovibrionales bacterium
CTTCGATCACGTGGCCCATCGTATGACCGAGATTTAAAATCTGCCTCAAACCTATTTCTTCAAGCGGATCACGCCTGACTATTTTGAGCTTGGCCTCAATCGCTAGTGCCAAAAATTTTAATAGAAGCGCTTCGCCGCCAAGAGGCGTGGCCTCTAGCTTTTTAACCCAGGCACCGCCGTCGATCATCGCGACTTTGGCCAGCTCACCCATCGCGTCTTCAATACGAGCTGGTGGCTGACTCGACAGAATCGAACGCACCACAACTGTCGCGTGAGCCGGATAGAACGTGCCGATTTGATTTTTTGCGCCCGTGACATTCAGCGCGGTCTTGCCGCCGTGGCTTGAGTCGATCGCGGCCAACCAAGTCGTTGGTAAGTGAACCAGGCGAACACCGCGCTTGTAAACGCTGGCAAAAAATCCGGCAAAATCACCAACCGAACCTCCACCTGCCGCAACAACTGTCATCTGGCGAGCCGGCAGCGTTGCTGCTAACCGCGCGAGCCTCTGACAGTGCAATGGAAATCGATCAAGATTTTTTAGCTGCTCGCCAGATTCGACCGCATAGCGAATCGGAAACGACTTTGCGAACTTTCGAAATTCTGCGGAGATACTCTCAAGCTTTCGATCGTAGATCAGAACTGATAACGACGGATCGACTTTCGCGCGCGAGGTGACTTGCGAGAGTTGCGTGAGAGAGAGAGTTTGAGGACTGCTAGAACGTGCGGACATCGTCTCGTTTCCCTGTGGCCCCATTCAAACTTAAGCACACCTCAATGTCCACACCGTTCGTCTAGGTGACTAGACTCCACAACTAACCCAAAGTAATGACATGAGCATGACCACGTGGCGACCGCAAATGCCAAAGCTATCCAGGATCAAGAACGGCATTTTGATCGCGACGGCGGTCTTTCTGGTCGTGGCGGGAGTCGTGCTCATCTCGACGTTTTTCGTCGAGCGCGCTCTCGAGAACCGTCTGGCAAAATCCGTGAACGCCGCGTTGGCTGTCGCGCCCCCGCAGTTTGCGATCAGCTACTCGCGTGTCGACGTGAATCTTTGGCGACAATCCTTCAGTCTTTTGAACGTTCATTTTCAAAACATTTTGATCGACCGGATTCGACTTTGGGGCGTGGACTGGCAGTCACTTTCAAAAATGATCGAAACCCACAAGGCCGTCTTACCGCATGAGATCAAAATCGAATTCGATGGCATTCACATTTCGCCCGATTTTTTGGGCGAGCAAGCGGCCGCTACGTTTCTTCTTCTTGGCTACGAAAAGCTTGATGTCACGGTCTTTGCTTCGCTAGCACTTGATCTCGCGCACAAAAATATCGAACTCCGGGAGTTCACCCTCGAGGCCAATCACGTCGGCCGTCTTGAAGCCAAGGCCTCCATTGGTAGCTTTAGCCTGCCCACACTAGACGAGTATGCTCGCCTGAAACAGGATCCGCGCCTTTTGATAACAGACAATACTGAACTCACAAAAGCGACGCTCAAGTCGTTTGAAGTTCGTTACATCGACGACTCGTTTATCCGTCGAATCACCACAGCGCTCGTTCAGGCAGGCGAAGACACTCCGGAGTCACTTGCGCAATTAGCCCTCGACGTGAACGGAGCATCTGCAACGCCCGCAAATGATTTTACGAAACCTGCGCTCGAGACACTCTTAAAATTTGTTCGCGAGCCCCGGTCCATCACTTTAATTTCGCGCCCCCCTCAGCCCATTCCGTTCGTCTCGTT
>JAYTHQ010000091.1:0-1734 GCA_043732445.1 Bdellovibrionales bacterium
ATGGGCGAGTTGCCAAAACTTCTCGCAGATTACAATGCGATCAGCGAAAAATTTAATGAAGAGATGACGCCAGAACAAATGGACGCGCTCATCGAAAAACAAGGCAAGATCCAAGAGAAAATCGAAGCCGCCGACGGCTGGGAGATCGACGCAAAACTTGAACGCGCCATGGATGCGCTTCGCTGCCCTCCGGGTGATTCGTCTGTCGTGAACCTCTCGGGCGGAGAAAAACGCCGCGTCGCCTTGTGCCGCTTGCTTTTATCGAATCCCGACATTCTGTTGCTCGATGAGCCGACCAATCATCTCGACGCCGAATCGGTGGCATGGCTTGAGCGTTACCTACACGAATTTCCGGGTACAGTTATTGCGGTCACGCACGATCGTTACTTTCTCGACAACGTCGCGGGATGGATCCTTGAGCTCAATCGCGGCGAAGGGATTCCGTGGAAAGGCAATTACTCCTCTTGGCTCGAACAAAAAGAAGAGCGCGAAAAGCGTGAAGAGAAGCAGCAAGAAAAACGCAGCAACACACTTCAGCGCGAGTTAGAGTGGGTGCGCATGGCGCCGCGAGCGCGGATGGCGAAATCCAAAGCCCGCGTCTCGGCTTACGAGAATTTACTAAAAGAGCCGACAAACGAAAAGCTCCAAGAGATGCAGATTTATATTCCACCGGGCCCTCGGCTCGGTGATGTGGTCGTCGAAGCAAAAAATGTTTCGAAGTCTTACGGCGACAAAGTCTTGTTTGATAACTTGAATTTCTCGCTCCCTCGCGGCGGGATCGTCGGAATCATTGGCCCGAACGGCGCAGGCAAAACAACGCTCTTCCGCATGATCACCGGCAAAGAGAAGCCTGACTCGGGCGAATTCAACGTCGGATCAACCGTGAAAATTGCGTACGTAGATCAATCGCGCGATAACCTTGACGCCGAAAAAACCGTTTACGCCGAAATCTCGGGCGGCAAAGATCTGATGATGGTTGGAACAAAAGAGATGAACGCGCGTGCGTACGTTTCGCGGTTTAATTTCTTGGGCGATGCTCAACAGAAAAAAGTCGGCATTCTCTCAGGCGGCGAACGAAACCGAGTTCAACTTGCGAAAGTGCTTCAAGAGGGCGGCAATATGCTGCTTCTCGATGAGCCAACAAACGATCTTGATGTGAACACGATGCGCGCCCTCGAAGAAGCGCTGCTTGAATTCGGCGGCTCAGCCGTCGTCATCTCGCACGACCGCTGGTTTCTCGACCGCATCTGCACCCATATCCTGGCCTTCGAAGGCGATTCCGAAGTTCACTTCTACCCTGGCAACTACACCGAATACGAAGAAGACCGAAAGAAACGCCTCGGCGACGCAGCCCTCGAACCCCACCGCATCCGTTACAAGAAGCTCCACTGAGGGGCCCGTCGACTTTCTGTTGCTTGATGCAGCACGAGCTTTTGCCCGGTCTTTACTTTTCGCTTGAGAAAAGGCCTTCGCATAAGGCGGCCCGGAACTTCGAAAAAGTTTCGGGTTTGAAGTTTGATTTACGGGTTGGATCTTTCTCGAGACCAGTCGCATAAGCCATTTCAGTGAGGAACGTTCCTGTGTCGCGGGTCGCTTGGCCCGGATTCAGTTTGTAAACCGGATCTTTCAGGGCTTCGTCGAGTGTCACGAAGCGAGCGCCACGATTCTCGAGGTCTGTTAATGTTCGGTCGAGCATCTCGACGTTGATCAACGCCAGGTGCATCAACATAACGT
>JAYTHQ010000092.1:0-1731 GCA_043732445.1 Bdellovibrionales bacterium
GAAACTCGCGGCTTACTCCAATTCAATTACACCATCGGTGCGCACCCCGCGCACTCGTACTAAGAAGGACTTAAAATGAGATCACTCAATCGTCACCTGCTGACATTTCTCTCGCCCCTTCTCGTTCTTCTTTTGGTTTCGCCGGCTGCGTTTGCAAAATTAAATGTTGTCGCGACAACGACCGACATCGGCGCGATCGTGCGCGCGGTCGGTGGCGACGCCATTCACCTATCGGTGATTGCCAAAGGCTCTCAGGATCCGCACTACATCGAAGCCAAGCCGTCTTACATGGTGAAACTTCGTGATGCTGATCTCCTAGTTTCAAACGGCCTCTCGCTAGAGATTGGCTGGCTCCCGAGTTTAATTCGCGGCGCCCGAAACCCGAAGGTGAACCCAGGCGCGAACGGCAATCTCGAGCTTGGCTCGCTCATTGAGCCCATCGAAAAGCCCACGACGGCGCAAACTCGCGCGATGGGCGACGTTCATCCCGACGGCAATCCGCATTTCACGCTAGACCCGATTCGTGACGGCGATCTGGCGATAAAGCTCGCCGAACGGCTCTCGCAGATGGATGCCCCTAACAAGGCCGGGTTCACCACGCGCGCCCAAAGTTACCGCGACAACCTCGCCAAGCGAACACTCGACTGGCAAAAACGCTTAACGGCAACTGGCATCAAAGAGGTCGTGACCTACCACCCGTCCCTCAATTACTTCTTAGACCGTTTTCATTTAGAAGCACCGATCTCGCTCGAAGCGAAGCCTGGCGTGCCGCCGACGACTCAGCACATTCTCGACGTGATCGACACGGTCAAACGAAACAAAATTAAGCTCATCCTCGTCGACAATTTTTTCGATACAAAAATTGCAGAAAGAGTTGCGAAAGACGCACCCGGCGTCAAGGTCGAGTCGATCGGGAACGCGGTCGATTCCGCGCCAGGCCTGAATTCAACCGAAGATGTGATCGAATCTCTCGTCAAAGCATTCGAAAGGAAATAAGTCGATGGACGCGATTCACTTTCTCGCCGCCCCATTCGTCATGTGTCTTCTGCTCGTCGGAATTCATTGCTATTTGGGTCTTCACGTCTTGGCGAGAGGGGTCGTTTTTGTCGATTTAAGCCTGGCGCAGGTCGCATCGCTCGGCGCGACCTTAGCGCTCCTGATCTCACCCGACGATCATCACTCGCTCCTGAGTTACGGCATTTCACTCGGTTGCACGTTCATCGCTGCCGGCGTCTTTTCGTTCGCAAGAAAATTTGAAAAACTGATTTCGCAAGAAGCCTTGATCGGAATTACTTATGCTTTTGCGTCTGCGGCAGTCGTCCTCGTGATCGATCGACTGGCTCACGGCGCCGAGCATCTGAAAGAAGCTCTCGTCGGTCAGCTGCTTTGGGTTTCGTGGGGCGATGTCGTGCGAACTTTGATCGTTTACTCGGTCGTTGGGTCGGTTCACTGGATTTTCCGTAAGCGATTCTTACGCGCATCGTTTGAACAAGACCAAGCGCACGGCTTCTGGGACTTTTTGTTCTACGCTCTTTTCGGGGTCGTGATCACGTCATCGACGTCGATTGCGGGCGTCTTGTTAGTTTTCTCGTTTCTGATCGTCCCGAGCGTGATGAGTACTTTGTTCTTCAAGAAAATTTCTCACCGACTCGCGTTTGGCTGGATCGCCGGCGCGCTTGTGAGTCTTTTGGGTATGTGGATTAGCTACGTTCTGGATTTACCAGTCGGCGC
>JAYTHQ010000093.1:0-1728 GCA_043732445.1 Bdellovibrionales bacterium
TTCCAAAAAGTTTACCGATGAAGCCGAGAATGCCGCCTCCGCTTAGTTGCTGCGCGATCGAATGACCACCGAGCAAACCCACGATCGTTTTGATCGCGAGCAACACACCGAAGATTTGTCCGAGCTTCGAAAGGTTCTTTTCAAAACCGGTGTTGATCGTGTCGTCCGTCTTCTGTGCGTTCTGCGCATCCGCAGCCGCTTTCAGATCGCCGATCTTACCCTTGTTGAATTCGTTGATCGTCGGAAGATCGTGAACGATCTCAATCAACGGTTTCGATACGCCCGTGAGATTATCGAGTTGGTCGTTCACCATCTTGATCTTTTGGATGTGCAGACCGAACAGATTCAAGATCGTCGCGAGGACGTTATAGAACGTCAGGAAAACGTTGACGACGCCTTTCAAGACGCCGAGCAGAATGATAATAACGGGACGAAGCGCGTTGAAGATTTCAGCGATGTGCGACATGATATCGGCGAGCGTCTTTTGGATCAACGCAAAGGTCGAAGACTTCTCGAAAAGCGACATGAAGATCGCAGTAAGCGGGTTGACGTTCTCCTTCATCAATTTGATTGCGTTGATGACTTCCGGTATCGTCCGCGTGGCGAATGACAATAGCCCAGAACGTACCGCATCAACGGCAGGCGTCGTCGCATTGAGAAGATTCGTTTCGTTTTGCTTTGCAACGGTAAGACCCGTTGAAGCCGTCGTTTCCGCAGTCTTGGCCGCAGTTAAGGCTTCTTCGGCGTTTCTCACAGACGCGGCATTAACGATCGATTGATCTTGCTCTATTTTGAGTTCGGCACCAGCTTTTGTGAGTTCGTTTATCGTTTTCTCATGTGCGGCCTCTGCGACCGTAACATCGAGCGCGGCAACAGCGAGATCACGTTGACGAATCGCGAGCACGTCAGTAGACGTGATGACTTGCGATTGCAACATTGATTTTTGATTGGTTGCATCTGCGCTTTTCGCATCGGTAACATTGTTCGCTACGCGAAATTGATAATCGACGAATTCTTTTTGTAAGGTGTTGAGTTTTGCTAATGCAGCACGTTGGTCGTCTAATTTTGCGTTGATTTTATCGAGGAACGTGACGAAGTTATTTGCTGCAGCGATGCGTGTTTCGAAGCTGCTACTGAGCGTCTCGTTTCTTTCGGCTTCGATCTTGTGGTATTCGATCGACTTCTTCTGATACTCGAACTCTTTCGAGTAAATCTCGCCCTTCGTCGTTTCCATCGCGCCGAGCGAGGTTTTTTCAGCTTTCTGTTGCTGATCGATCGCAGAGTTATACTCACGCACGAGCTTCGGATCATGCAGCCGTGCTTTGTGTTCGGTGAGTTGACGGATGACGTTGGCTTGCCCGTTGTAGAGCGCGGTTTCGGCAGCTAACTTCTGGGAGAGGTTGATCGTCTCGGCCGCGATCAGCTTTTGCTGTACCGCAAACTTCGCCCACGTATCGACATCGCCGAGCTTTTTGAATTCCGTTTGAATGCGCTTGGACGCAAGCTCGATATCGCTGAGTTTGTCTTCGAGAGGTTTGAGTTGATCTTTAATTCTCTCGATGTCTTCTTTTGCAAGCTCGCCCGACAGGTCTTTCGGTTTCTTTGCTTTCGCTTGTCTCGGTGCTTCAACGCCGCTGCCGTGATTATCAGGTTCGACTTTTTTAGGAGTTTGCGGTTCGTACGGTCGCGTGATGTGATTACGAAAATCTGCTTCGCTCGTGTCGTGTG
>JAYTHQ010000094.1:0-6022 GCA_043732445.1 Bdellovibrionales bacterium
TCGTCGAGAAGTAGCAGGTCTGGCTGACGCACGATTTCGCGCGCCAGCGCGACGCGCTTTTTCCAGCCGCCTGAAAGCGAGCTCACTAAACGATCGGCACCGACGTCGTCGCGATTTAAGTCGAATTTCGAGAGGACTTCGTCGACGGCCATCATCGATTCGTATTCGTAGGGATCGTCGGTCGCGTTCAAGAGCGCTTCGCGAACGGTGACGCCATCGTCAAAGGTCGGGCTTTGCTCGAGAAGTGCGATGCGTGTGCCGCGCGAGGCTGCCAGGTCGCCGCCATCGACAGACGATTGACCGGCGATCATCCGCATCAAAGTGGATTTACCGGCGCCGTTGGGGCCAATCAACCCAATGCGGTTGCCGTCTTCAATGGCAAAGGTCAAGCCGCTGAATAAGGTCCGGGTGGCAAACGATTTTTCGAGTTTGTGCGCGCTGATCAAAATGCCCATCGTAAATTTCGCCTCCGGCTTCGCACGCGCGGCAAATCAAATGCGCGCCCTTTGGCCTTAGCGATACCACGTAAAGAGTCTTTGAACGAGAGCGTAATCTAGGGCACGCTTGAATCACCCTATGGCAAGCTTACGCGTTCACGTTCTCCAGCACGCCGAATCAACTCCACCCGGATCCGTCCTCGACTGGCTCAAAGCCAAAGGGCATGCGGCCACGGTCGTTCGTCTTTTTAATGGAGATTCGCTTCCAAGTGTCGAAGAGACCGATTGGCTGATTCTTTTGGGCGGCGGTATGAACGTCGATCAAACCCAAGAGTTTCCATTCCTGCTCGAAGAAAAAAAACTCATTCAAGCGGCTCTCGAAAAAAAGATCACCTGCCTGGGGCTCTGTCTTGGGGGTCAGCTTTTAGCCCAAAGTTTAGGCGCGACGGTCAAACTCCACGCCGAGTGGGAAGTCGGCTGGCACACCGTGCATTTCGGAAATGGCTCAACGCCAGAGTCGCGCCTCACGGTTTTCCAGTGGCACCAAGACACGTTCGATCTTCCGGCTGGCGCGACTCGAGTGGCGACGAACCGAATCAGCGAAATCCAGGGCTTCGCTTTTGGCGAAGGTATCGTGGGATTGCAATTCCATCCAGAGGCGACCGAAGAGTGGGTCAAGTCGAAAACAACCGAAGACCAAGTCTTACCCGTCGGCGCGCACGTTCAAACCAAAGAACAAATGCTAGAGGGTTTGATTTTTCTGACGCCACTTCGCAAGTGGTTCTTTGATCTTTTGAATCGCCTCGAGCAGATTACTTTCAATCATAAGAAATAAGGCGCTCGTCACACGACCGCGAGAACCGCCCGCTCGAGTTCTCCGACGGCTTCTCGTCCCGCTTTATTTTTGCGATCATCCTGCGATTGAGGGTGCCGTTCTACGGCTTTTCCCGTAAGGCCAATGCCGAGCTTTGTCGCTTCCGCTAGCTCCATTCAGTTTGAGGCAGCCGCAGTGCCGCGCGAAGGTTGGCACAGGGTGTGAACTGATTTCCCGGTGGCAGGCTCCGTTGTGGATCCTGTTCCACATGAGGTCATGACGATGAAAACAGCTTTCTCATTCTTAGCTCTTTCGGCCTTGGTGATGTTGGTCGCAGCCTGTGGCGGTAACAATAACTCGATCTCATCGAGCGGAAGTAATCCGGGTGCGGGCGCTCTCGGTGCGAATGTCGACATGAAGAACTGCCAAGTCGGTCAGTCCTACTCAACTCAATACGGGTGCTTAAATAGGGGCATCTGCCAACCAGGCGCGGGATTCTCGACGCAAGCTGGTTCCTGCGTCACCGGCCAGGTCGTGACGGGCGCGATGAAATTCGGAAACAACGCCGGCACTCGCCACTTTGGGACACTCACGATTTCAAACGTGACCCAAATGTCCCTGTTGCTTCAAAACGCGGGTCTTTGTAATGCGGGTTACGGATCTATGCAGATCATGGCGGCGGGATCATTGAACTGCGCTCAATATACTTCGCGCGGCGCTTTTGCTGCCGTGACTTCATACTCGGGTTCCATCGACAACGTGAATATCGCGATTGGCGCCGGCGTGCCGACGCTAACTTACGATCTCGCGGCGAATCTTTCAGCGCTGAACGGTTCACCGCTCGCACTCTACGGCTCGCAAGCAAGTCCTTACAGCGCGGGCCAGGCGATCACGTTCTCGCAACAATCACGTAACTTCAGCTACAACAATGGTAACGGCATGCAGATCGTCGGCGTCTCGCCATCGGGCGAAACGATCAGCCTCATGCTCATCGTCGAAAGCGGAAGCCTCGGTCTCGATCACCTCAATGGAAAACTTGTTTACCAAGGTGTCGAAGTCGCAACCGTCTCCTTAGACCGTTTTTGATTTATGAGAACGGTGAAGTGCCCGCACTGCGGAAATCCCGCCGATTATAAGTCTGAGAATGAATTCAGACCGTTTTGTTCTGAGCGTTGCAAGCTCATCGATCTTGGTGATTGGGCCGAAGGGCGTTACGCCATTGCGGTGCAAACACCTCCCGATCCTGAAGAGTTAGAAGCCGCTCTAGAAGAGGCGATGAAGGCCGACGGACAATCCTCACCAGATGACGACCCTGTTCACTAGAGTTGTTTCTTTCTCCTTGACGCCACAAGCTCTCAGCGACTTCAATTTGTTTAAACAACCGATGTTCCTCTCGGGAACTAGTGCAGACAACACGGGCGGCCGCAAAGCCGCACGAATGAAGGAGTTCTTTATGAACAAAGCCGAGCTGATCGAAACGATCGCAGCTGACACGAAGATGACAAAGGCGCAAGCAGAGCGCTTCCTCGACACAACTCTTGAGACCATCAAGAAGACGGTCAAAAAAGGCGACGAAGTGAAACTCGTTGGCTTCGGTACCTTCGCGAAAGCGAAACGTAAAGCCCGCATGGGTCGCAACCCGCAAACTGGCAAAGCGATCAAAATCCCTGCGGCTTGGTATCCGAAATTCCGCGCTGGCTCGGAATTCAAAGACATCGTTCGTTAGTCGAACGCCGTTTTTCGAAACTTAAAAAGGCCCGCGAGCTTTGCTTGCGGGCCTTTTTTTATGATTCCGCCCTCGACACCGCACGTTGCGGCTTTCCGCGAGAGTCACGATCGGTCTAGGCTAACAGCCTCTATGCAACACTTTCCTTCAAGCTCACTCAAAAAAATCGGCGTTTACACAAGCGGCGGCGATGCGCCTGGCATGAACGCGGCAATTCGCGCAGTTGTCAGAACTGCAATTTTAAACGGCATCGAAGTCGTGGGCGTAATTCAAGGATACAGCGGCCTCATAGAGAATGAGTTTATACCTCTGAATTTAAGTTCGATGGCCAATATCATTCAGCGTGGCGGCACGATTTTAAAAACTGGGCGCGCACCCGAATTTCACAAAGCTGAATTACGCGCACAGGCCGTCGCGAATGCGCGCGCGGCCGGTCTCGAAGCGATGGTTTGCATCGGCGGTGACGGCTCATTTGCGGGGGCCCATTTTCTCTGGCAAGAGCATCGATTTCCGATCATCGGCGTTCCGGGCACGATCGACAATGATATCGCCGGCACTGACGCGACGATCGGTTTTGACACGTGCGTGAACATCGCGCTCGAGGCGATCGACCGCATTCGCGATACCGCTGCTAGCCACGACCGACTTTTTATCGTCGAAGTGATGGGCCGCGATTCTGGCTTTATCGCAACCGACGTTGGCATCGCTGGCGGCGCCGAAGATGTTTTCATTCCCGAGAATCCGACCACCGCCGATCAGGCCATTGAGCGCATCAAGCGCGGCATGGCTCGCGGAAAGAAAAGTTCAATTCTCGTTGCCGCCGAAGGACACAAACCCGGACGCGCGTACGATCTGGCTGAAGCGATTCGAAAGAAATCAGGATTTGACGCAAAGGTTTGCATTCTCGGTCACATCCAGCGCGGCGGAAGCCCGACCGCCGCGGATCGAATTCTGGCCTCGCGACTGGGTTCCGCTGCGGTCCATGCTCTGAGACGTGGCGACTGTGACGCGATGGTCGGCATCAGTAACGGCGATGTTGTTTGCGTTCCGTTCGATAAAGTAATTGGCGTCAAAAAGCAGGTCAAAGACGAGCTCGTTCAGCTCTTGCGCAGCCTCTCTATCTAAGCTACCTCTTAAGGCTCACGACTTAGGAGTTGACCATTCATGACCAACACATCTTTCGGCACGTTCTGTAAATCTTCCGTTTTGGCTTTGGCTGCGGTCGCAACGTTCGCGTCTATCGGCTGCACGCGCAAGAGCGGTCAAGCCGCGGGCGGCGTCGCTAATGAAAAAGCCTCGGGGAATGAAATTCTCGTCGGCGAATTTGGTTCGTTCACTGGAAGTGAAGCAACCTTCGGCATCAGCACTTCAAACGGCGTCAAAATGGCCTTCGATGAAAAAAACAAAGCCGGTGGCGTGAAGGGCAAACAACTGAAATTAATCTCGCTCGACAACCAGGGCAAAGCCGAAGAGGCGGCTTCGGCGGTCACTCGTTTGATCACGCAAAACGGCGTTATCGCCGTCTTAGGCGAAGTCGCAAGCTCCCGCAGCCTCGCGGCAGCGCCAATCGCCCAGCAAAATAAAATTCCGATGATCTCGCCGTCCTCGACAAACCCAAAAGTCACCGAAGTCGGCGATTATATCTTCCGTGTTTGCTTCATCGATCCGTTTCAGGGAACGGTTATGGCGAAATTCGCTTCAGAGAATTTGAAAGCAAAAAAGGTCGCGATCCTCCGCGACGTGAAATCAGACTACAGCGTCGGTCTCGCAGATTACTTCATCAAAAAATTCAAAGACCTCGGCGGCGAAGTCGTCTCTGACCAGAGCTACCAATCCGGAGAAATGGATTTCAAAGCTCAGCTCACAAAAATTAAGGCTGCAAAACCCGATGCCGTTTTTGTTCCGGGCTACTACACAGAAGTCGGCCTGATCGCGCGTCAGGCTCGTCAATTGGGTCTCACTGTCCCACTCATGGGCGGCGATGGCTGGGACAGCTCGAAGCTCTACGAAATCGGCGGCACCGCGATCAACGGCAATTACTTCTCAAACCATTACACGACCGAGAGCACCGAGCCGGTCGTTGTCGACTTCATCAAAAAGTACAAAGAACGTTACGGCGATACGCCAGATGGCCTCGCGGCTCTCGGTTACGACGCGGCGAAAGTCCTGATCGAAGCCATGGAACGTGCGTCTGAATTGAAAGCCACTTTAATTCGCGACGAAATCGCAAAAACAAAAGATTTTAACGGCGTCACCGGCAAGATCACCATCGACGCGCAACGGAATGCCGTCAAACCTGCGGTCGTTGTGAAAGTCGACGGCAACGTAAATCGTTTCGTGACAACGATTGCTCCTTAAGAATCGCTCCGTCCGCGAGCACGGGTGAGCCACCGACCTCGAGCTTGAAGCGAAATCATCAGAAAAGAAATTCGATAGACGAAACGACGGGCTAGTGGGTTTTACCACTGGCCCTTTTTATTGACCCATCGATTGGGTATAAGTTCTAATAATCTCCACGGGAGCTTTCAGCCTTGTCCGACTTTTCACAAGAATTTATTCAGCACCTTATTAACGGGATCAGTTTCGGCTCCATCTATGCGCTCATCGCCCTGGGTTACACGATGGTTTACGGAATTTTACAGCTGATTAACTTTGCGCATTCAGAAGTCTATATGGTCGGCGCGTTCTCGGCTTACTACACCGCTAAATTTTTGCCGCGCTTAACTGGCCAAGAACTGCCACCCGGCGCCATGACGCTTGTTCTGCTTTTGGTCGCAGCCATGTTCGTCTGTTCCGTGCTCGGCGTGACGATCGAGCGTTTTGCGTATCGCCCGCTTCGCCGCGCGCCAAAGATCAATATCTTAATCACGGCAATCGGCGTTTCGCTCTTTCTTCAGTATACAGGCCAAATCGTTTTCGGGGCTGATCCAAAAGTGTTTCCAACTGTCATGAATGACTCGGTCATCGCGTCGATCGGTTCTGCTGAAATTCGAGCGATGGATGTCACGACTTTGATCGTAGCTCTCATCTTTATGGCGATTCTCA
>JAYTHQ010000095.1:0-6009 GCA_043732445.1 Bdellovibrionales bacterium
ACGGTGTATTTTGCAGCGGCCGATTATCATTTGAGCATTGAAGCTGATTTCACGTTCTCGCTCAGTACCGAAGAGCCGTTGATGTACTCACGCCCATCGATCGATTTGTTTTTTATGTCTGCCGCAAAAGCTTATCGGAAAGATTTGGTTGCGCTCTTGCTCTCTGGCGCGAATGACGATGGCGCGCGTGGGTTTCGCGAAGTTTTGCATCATGGCGGTCGCTGCATAGTGCAGTCACCCGAAACAGCAGAATTTCAAGCAATGCCGAATGCGGCCTTAAAGATCTCTCCCGATATCGCGGTCATGTTAAACTCACAAGTCGTGGAGTTTCTAAATGGACGTCTTTAAGTGCGGTTTGATAGTTTTGAAGGCTTATGAGTAAAGTCCATCAGGCTTTATCCCAGCGTATCGACGCCAACCACGTGAAATGCCTTCTCGTCGACGACCTCGAAGAGAATCTAGTCGCCTTGCGTGCCCTCCTCGAGAGCGAAGGCGTCGAACTCTACAGCGCGCGCTCGGGCGTCGACGCGCTTGAGCTCTTGTTACAACACGATTTCGGTTTGGCGCTCGTCGATGTTCAAATGCCATCGATGGACGGCTTCGAACTCGCCGAACTTATGCGCGGGAGCGAACGCACCCGCCAAACGCCAATCATCTTTTTGACCGCCGGCGCCTGGAATCGCGAACGAATCTTTAAAGGTTACGAGTCAGGCGCTGTGGACTTTATGTTCAAACCGCTCGAGCCCACCATCTTACGCTCAAAAGTTCGCGTTTTTGTCGAACTCAACCGCCAAAAGTTAAAACTCGCCGAAGCCGAAGAGCGCTACGCCCTCTCGACCTCGGCCGCCCAAGTCGGAACCTGGGAACTCAACACCGAAAACGACGAGCTCGTCTGTTCCGATATTAAACTCCGCTTGTTTGGACTTGAAAACAAACGGCCGCCCTTTGTGACGCTTGATATTCTTGAGCGTATTCATCCCGAAGACCGGCTCACGTTTGAAGCTGCCTTTCAAAGGACTTTACTGGTGGGTGCGCCCCTTCAGCACCAGTATCGCGTGATCCTGCCTGGGGGTCACATCCACTGGATTGATACAAAAGCCAAAGCGTCTTTTAATCATCTCGGTCAGGTCGCCAAAGTCTTCGGTGTCGTGATGGATATCAGCTTACAAAAACGGGCCTCCGATGATCTTCGTCGTGCAAAAGAAGAAGCCGACGCGGCCAACGTGTTGAAGTCCGAATTTCTCGCTAACATGTCGCACGAGATTCGTACCCCGATGACGGCTATCTTAGGGTTTTCAGAACTGCTCTTAAATGAAACACTATCTGAACAGGTGCGACTCGATTTCGCCGCGCGAATTCGCTCAAATGGCGATCATCTTTTACATTTGATCGATGACATTCTCGATCTTTCAAAATTTGAATCGGGCCAAGTTCCCACCGAAAAAATTGATTTCACGCTCGGTGAGGTTTTGGCAGAAACGATACAAACGGTTCGCCCTCTGGCAGCCAAGAAAAATCTTGAGCTCAGTCTCGAAGTCGACGGTCAAATCCCGCGGATCTTAAATTCGGACCCCCACCGCTTTCGGCAAATTATTTTGAATCTTTTGGGGAACGCCATCAAGTTTACGGCTAAGGGCAAAGTAGCTTTGAAGGTCCGCTTCTCCCATGACGTTCTTACGGTCGACGTTCACGACACGGGCATCGGGATGACAAACGAACAAAGTGCGCGTCTCTTTCACGCGTTTCAACAAGCCGATAGCTCGGTGACCCGTCAGTTTGGCGGCACAGGCTTGGGTTTGGCACTTTCGCGCAAGATTGCGCAAGCGCTCGGCGGCTCATTAATCTTGAGCCACTCAAAACCCGGCGCCGGCTCAGTCTTCACCTTGAAGTTAGAGGCGCCGGTGAGTTCATCGTCAGGCTGGATTCGCGCAACCAATCTCGAAGACAGAATGGCCAATTTGCTGGCCGCAAAAAAACCTGATGCCGCGATCGACGAGAAAGCGCTCGCCGATATTCACATTCTGCTCGCCGAAGACTCGGCCGATAACGAAAAGCTCATGCGCCTTTACCTAGAAGCCGCGGGAGCGAACGTCGTCAGCGCCCATGATGGGCTCGAGGCCATCGAACTCGCAACAGCGCAGGATTTCGACATTATTCTCATGGATGTACAGATGCCAGGGCTTGATGGTCTCGAAGCGACAAAACGATTGCGTGCTCAAGGTTACAGCCAGCCGATCGTTGCTTTGACTGCTCACGCACTCACCGAAGAAATTGAAAAATCACTCGCGGCCGGGTGCGATCGGCACGTCACCAAACCGATCGGCCGACTCGATTTAATTCGCGCCGTAAGCGCTTTGTTGTCGAGCCGGAATCAAAGTCTTCGCTCCCAATCGGTCGCCGGGCAAACTGACGCTTCCAAACCGTGCTCGATTCCGCTTCAATAAGAAGAATGGAACCTAAAATGACGCCGCAGCCACGTAAAAAATATCAGAGCTTCAAGGAATTCTGGCCTTACTACTTAAGTGAGCACAGCAAACCCAGAACGAAATGGATTCACTTTTTCGGCACGAGCCTCGCCGTGACCATTTTAATTCTGATTTTGGTGACTGGAAAGTATTGGCTATTGCCGGTCATGTTCGTTTCAGGCTACGCGCCGGCTTGGTACGCGCACTTTTTCCAAGAACACAATCGGCCAGCGACTTTTACGTATCCTGCCTGGTCACTCGCGGCCGACTTCAAAATGTGGTTCCTGATGCTGACGGGAAAAATTAAAGGTTAGCTTCGATGGTCGCGATGATCCGTGGATCGTCAGGCGCAATGTCGGGTGCAAAACGCGCAACCACTTCGCCCCGGCGATTCACCAAGAATTTCTCAAAATTCCACATGATGTCACTCGGGGTTTTTGGCGCAATGCCGTGTTTCGCAAGATTCGCTGCCAATTTTCCATCGTCAGTTTTCGTCGCCGAAGGCTGAGCTTTAATTAGCTCTACGTAGAGTGCGTTTCGTTCAGGGCCATTCACCGTTGTCTTCTCGAACATCGGAAACTTCACGCCAAAATTCATCCTGCAAAATTCTTGAATGTCGGAATTGGAACCTGGCTCTTGTCCTAAAAATTCATTCGATGGAAATCCAAGAACGTCAAAGCCTTGGTTCGTAAAGCGCTCGTAAATTTTTTCGAGTTGCGCGTACTGCGGAGTTAAACCGCACTTCGAGGCAACGTTAACGACTAGCAAAACACGCCCCTCAAATGAAGCGAGGCGAACGTCTTTACCGTCAATTTTCTTTACACTCAGATTGTAGATAGAATTACTCATGAGCCAATCGTGACACGAACTTTATCGGCTTCGCAATCAACAGTTTCAGCTGCTAAAATTGCCGCGCCTGCCCGCACCTGCCGCGAAATATCTAAATGAACTTAAAACTCTCTCATTTAGAACTCTTGCTTCACCAGGAGACGCTCTCGTAAAACTGCGACATCAAGCTCACCCTCCCACTTCGAAACGACAATCGTCGCGACGCCGTTACCGATAATGTTTGTGAGAGCGCGCGCCTCGGACATAAATCGATCAATCCCCAAAATTAATGTCAGACCCGCAATTGGCACTTGCGGGACGACCGCGAGCGTCGCCGCTAGGGTGATAAAGCCGGCACCCGTCACGCCAGAAGCACCTTTTGAAGTTAGCATCGCGACCAAGAGTAAACTCAGTTGCTGCCCGAGAGACAGTTCGATGTTTAACGCTTGAGCCACAAAAAGTGCCGCGATCGTCAGATAGATATTTGTGCCATCAAGATTAAACGAATATCCAGCCGGAACGACCAGACCCACGGTCGATTTCGAGCAACCGAGCTTTTCTAGTTTTTCCATCAATGGCGCCAGCGCACTTTCCGACGACGAAGTTCCAAGGACCGTGAGTAACTCCTCGCGGATGTAGAGGATAAATCGAAAAATATTAAAGCCGACAAACCAAGAGATAAGCCCGAGAACCAAGGCGATGAAAATGAAACACGCTAAATAGAAGCAGCCCATCAGCTGGAGCATTGGCCCGATCGAGCGAACTCCAAATTTTGCCATGGTGAAAGCCATAGCACCAAACGCACCGATCGGTGCGAGTTGCATGACGCTATTTACAATCTTAAAAAACACTTGCGAGAGCGACGTCAGAAATGAATAGACCACTTGGCCTTTTTCTCCGACGTGGCTCAAGGCGTAGCCAAACAAAATCGCGATCACTAAGATTTGTAAGAGATCACCTGAGCCCGTAAATGCATCGGCGAAAGTTTTGGGAATCAAATGCGTGACGATCTCGAGAAAAGATGTCCCGTGTGCTTTGTGCTGATACTCGCTCACGAGTGCGGGATCGAGCGAAGCGAGCGTAACGTTAAAGCCACTTCCGGGCTTTAAAACATTCACTAGAAAAAGTCCGATGACGAGCGCGAAGGTCGAAACGATTTCGAAATAAAGAAGGGCCTTGACGCCGACCCGACCGACTTTTTTCAAATCTCCGGTGCCGGCGATACCAAGAACGACGGTACAGAAAATCACCGGTCCGATGACCATTTTGATCAAACTGATAAAGAGGTCGCCGAGAACTTTGAACTGCTCTCCCCACGCCGGAAAAAAGACGCCGACGAGGACACCCAAAATCGTCGCAATCAAAACTCGCGCATAGAGATGCTGAATGATTCGCATCGCTTAAGCTTGCCAGACGCTCTGGCCCTGACAAGGTCAATATCAGGGCGGTCAATGTAAGGCTTGTAGAAGTCGCATCTTGAAGATGGGGGCTTCTTTTACATGTTTTCTAAGCCGGCGCCTGCCCGAGATGCCGCCGTGTCGTTGGCCTCTCGGTCTGCTAGCTAATCGGGAATGAAAACTGCTTTTACGCTCGCGCTTGGTCTTTTGGTTTCTATCAGCGCCCGATCTCAATCCATCAAAGACCTGCCGGCCCTGTCGAGCCTGATCATCCATCACTTTGAGTGCCGCGCGGCGATTTTACCGGGGACTGGAACCTCAAAGGATTTCACGTTTCAATTTCTTCCGGGTGCCGCAGGCCACTCTGGTTCTGATTACACCGTCGTTAATGGTGCCGACAAAGTAGTCGCAACGGTTAACTCGCAAATGCTCCAGATCGTCTGGACGCGCGGTTCGCAGGTGGTCGCAGATGCGCAAACGATGATTCAACTCTCGCCAACTCTCGCTTACGTTTTGATCGTGACCGACCCGCGTGATGATTCAAACCAGGTTCACTTAGGTTGCAACGCCGTCACCTACGCAGACTTGAAGCGAGGTCAGAAGTGAAAATTCTCATCGCCTTTCTCGGCACCTTTCTGCTGGCTTCAATCGCGATCGCGCAGTCGCTTCCAATTCCAATCCACGCACCGGGGACCGGGCTCACGCCCGCCGTGATGGCCAAAGTTGAACAGACGACCTTTATTTTAGATCAAGCCGATAGCTACTGCACGGTTTCTCCCGTCACCAAAGACGGCTACCTGCTCACGGCGCTTCACTGCGTTCGCAGCTGTCTTGAGATGAACCAACTTGGTGAGAGCGGAGCCAACTCGTATCTCGGCCTGCAGGATCTGTTCGTTTCGAATCGTTCAAAGTCGACGAACGTCGTTTGCAAAAATATCGGCATTCCCGCTTTAGGTCTCAAGTCGGTGACAATCGTTGAAACAGGTTCAGCGCTTGCTACTTTCGATGCGAGCTTCATGCAAACGTTTCCCAATCTGTTCAACGAGCTCCAGGAGCAAGGTTTTGACCGCCGGGGAAATGACTACGCGATTCTAAAAATTCAACCGACAAAAGATCTCCCCTGCTTACCGCTGGCGACACAAAATCCTTTGCCCGCCCAACAGATCTGGGCCGTCGGATACCCGCTCCCGGATTCGAACCAAGTGAAGCCGGTTTTGAGCGCGAGCCCTGGCCGAGTCTATACGTCTGCGCTTGAGAGCCGTGTCTACCAGGCCGCGACCGCGCTTGCGCAGCAAGCTTTTCTCAATTCACAGTATTCA
>JAYTHQ010000096.1:0-5992 GCA_043732445.1 Bdellovibrionales bacterium
ATGCATTCGCAACAAGTGCTCATGCCAATGGATTAGCACCGGTTTCCTATGGTAGACAAGTTTGCGGGAGCACTTGCTGCGACCGCTTTGAAGCCGATAGGCGGAGTTAACGAAAATGCTTCATGGATTTGCCGATACCGAACACATTAAGCGCGAACGCGCGAAGGCCAAAGAGCTGAGGCAGAGCCAGTGGTGGCGCCAGCAGATCGGCAACGGCACTTGCTATCACTGTGGCCAGAAATTCTCGAAAGAGCTCCTGACCATGGATCATCTCGTGCCTGTCGCTCGCGGCGGCATGAGCACGAAAAAGAACTGCGTCGTTTCCTGCAAGGACTGCAATTCTAAAAAAGGTCACAAACTCGGCTTTGAACTGACGCTCGAGGAGATGGCCGCCCGAGGCGAGCTCCCGCCGCAAGACGACTCCGGCGACGACGAAAATTAAATCGAAAATGGGCCCCAAAATTGAGGGAGCACTCGCCTGCGACCGACAGCGGCGGCGGGGCCGTCGCGAACGTAAAAAGAGGGTTGGCATCCGGGCCAACCCTCTTACAAAGCTGATTACCTACTTAAGATCGGCGATGACGATGAACGTCATGACCGGTCTCCATCATCCATGAACACAGCAGGCCATCGTCTTAAAAAAAATGGCGGTTGCTCCGTCACCGCCAGCGCCAGCGCATGCGGAGCGATCGTCGACAAAAGTTACATCACGTCGATGAGTTCGACTTCGAACATCAACGACGCGTTTGGTGGAATCACCGAGCCGGCGCCGCGTTCGCCGTAGCCAAGCTCCGGCGGCACGATGAGTTTGCGTTTGCCGCCGACTTTCATATCTGAAAAGCCCTCATCCCAACCTTTAATCACATCTCCCGCGCCGAGCTTAAATGTGAACGCCTCTTTCCCAACTGAAGAATCAAATTGTTTTCCGCGACCCATCGCGGCCGACGGGTTATAAAGCCAACCCGTGTAATTCACTTTTATCGTTTTGCCGCGAATCGCGACCTTGCCGGCGCCCTGAATCGTGTCCTGAACGATCAGCTTTTTGACGTCTTTTGGAAGGTCGTCAGACTTGGCTGCCTTTTCTTTTGGCTCTGTCTTCTTTTTGTCGGCGTGTTTTTCTGATTTTTTCTTTGAGGTCGCGGGTTTCGCTCCACTCTTAGCTTCGGCTTTTGGGGCTTCGGTCGGCTCCTGGGCGGTTGCGAGCGACGCGAGTGCGAGCACTAAAATACTTGCGAAAATGAGGCAAAGTTTTGTCATACGGTCGATCCTAACGGCGCGGTTGGTTTTTATGAATGTTAGGCGGGATTAGCCAGAATGTGCAAGATTCAGCGCGCGACTGAAGCGGTTCCTTACTCAAAATGCTTGTGTATCGGCGCGGTTTGTTGGTTTGATGACCGCAATGTCGCCCAGGAGCTCTCGGATTTCGCGGGGTTAGCGCCCACCTGAAATTGCGCAATGGGTCAAGAGTCAAATCAGGGCGGCAGTCGTATTTGCGGATCAGCCTCCAAGCGCGGTCTTGAAAAAGGGAATTAGGTACGAGTGGCAAAACAAATCACCAGTAGTTCGACAGCCGAGTATTTTGCAAAAAACCTTCAGCAAGTCGGATTTTCTTCACCCACAAAAGCAGTCCTGACGACTCTCAAAGAGTCTGTCGATAACTCGCTCGACGCGTGCGAAGAGGCGGGCATCCTTCCAGATATAAAAATCACCGTGAATAAAATCGGAGCCGGCGCCTCGAAATCGTCGGATCTGGTCGAGATCATGGTTGAAGACAACGGCCCTGGAATTGATCCTGACGATCTCGCAAAAGTTTACGGCGAATATCTAGCGTCTTCGAAATTCGGCCGCGGCCGCGCCACGCGTGGACAGCAGGGAATCGGTATTTCGGCCGCGACGACTTGGGCCCAGCTCACGAACGCAACCGGGGCTCTCGTCACTTCGAAAACGAAGGGTATGCGCAAAGCGATTCGCGCAACTGTCGACGTCGACATCAAAGGCAATAAAGGCCTCGTTAAGAATAAAGAGATGATCGACTGGAAACCTGCGCACGGCGTGCGCGTTGAGTTCCGAATCGACGGCCGTATTCAATTAAACGGTGACGGCGGCCTTTTGACGTATCTCGAGGGTACAACGCTCGTGAATCCGCACGTGAAGCTCAGTTACAAACTTCTTGATCAAGACTGGGTCCACATTGAGCGGGTTTCTGAAGTCGTTCCCGAAATTCCAGCGGCTACGCTCCCGCATCCGCACACGATGAAGCTCGGTGAGTTCATGACTCACGCAGGACTTTTTGGAAAAACCGATTTCGGTAAATTTCTGAAGACGGGGTTTTCACGAGTTCAAGATGCGACGCTAAAAGAGTTCGTTAAACAAGGTCTGCCAAAGGGACTTTTAAACGAACCTGCAAACAAATTAAAAGAAGAGCAGCTCAAAAACGCATACCAAGTGATTCAGAAAACTGAGCTTCAGGCTCCGTCGACGCGCTCTGTACTGACAGTCGGCGAAGAGTCGTTGGCAAAATCGATTTTACGTTTAGGCGATGTCGATTTCTTTTCGGTCGTGGCCCGCAAGCCGCGAATTGCCGATAGCAAACCCGTTGTGGTCGAAGTCGCGCTTGCGCGCTTTTTAAATCGCGGCGGGAGCGACGAACCCGTGCAGCTCCTTCGTTTTGCGAACCGCGTTCCTCTGCAGTTCGACAAGGGGGCCTGCGCGATCACGCAAGCCGTTGAAACGGTGAATTGGCGAGCCTACGGTCTGCAGCAGTCGAAAGACTCGTTGCCGATGGGCTCATTCGTTTTCGCAGTTTCGGTCGTCTCGCCATTTATTAAATTTAAGAACGCTTCAAAAGAGACAATCGATAGCTCGGAAGAGTTAGTCGAAGAGATTCGCCGCGCGCTCATGCAAGCGGGCCAAAAACTGTCTCGGCATATTAACCACGAACGAAAAGAAGACGACCTCGAGCGCAAGATGGCGCACATCGAGCAATTTGGTCCGATCTTGATCGAGTACCTTGGGCGCATTGTGAACGCCAAAGAGTCGCGCAAGAAAAGAGCCGAAGAAGGATTAAAGAAGCTCTTGGGTCGTGATGCTCAAGCAGCGAAAAAAGATCTTTCCGAAGCCGAAGTTCGCCTCTCGGCTTTAAAAGAAAAGCAAGCGAAGGCCGGTCTCTTATTCTCGGCGTCTGCAAACACAGATTCAGATGAGAGTATGGCCGACGACGAGGTCGCCGATATCATTGAGATCGAAGTCACCGACGACGACGCCACGACAACGAAAGCCCGAACGCGCACAAATCGTGCGACCGAGAAAGCCGTCGCCGAAGGGACTCAGAAGTCGGGTACGCAAAAAGCGGCCGAGCCAGCCACGACCGCGAAATCAGCCGGAACTGCAAAGGTACCTGGTACCGCGAAGGCCGCAGCTACGACGAAAGCTGCGGGCACATCTAAAGCGGCGAAGAAGCAAGCCAGGAAATAAGCCAGGAAATGAGGAAGATCATGGACAAAATCATCCGGGTTCGGAAGCTCACTAAAGATATTCCAAAAGAAGCGCGCCTTCTCTGCGACACGATGTTGACTGAACTCGAAAACGCGAACCGGCCAGTTCTTGAGGCCGTGAAGTGTGCTCTCGACAACTCGTTCTATAATTCAAAAGTCGGCTACCTCACGCCGGGCGATAAAAAAGTTCGCACTGAGCTTAACGTCTCTTCAGTCCAGAAAATGGCGCGCGTGATTTTCATGCTCGAGCAGCTTCTGATGAAGATCGAGACCTCGGCTGTTCACACCTATCGTGAGTACTACTACATCTCTAAAGGTGCGGTGAAATCGAATAAGAATTTGAAGCCGCTCGATTTCTCGTCGCAAGATGAGTGCGATTCGGTGATCAACTTTATTGGTGATATGCTCGAAGTTTATCGAGAAGAGCTGAATTGTTTCGCCAACGACCGGGGCGGTCAGACGTATTCGCAACAGCTCGTCGTGACCGAAACATTGACCGACGGCACGCAAGCGGTGATTGATCTCTCGAGTTTGGGAACGTCGCCTTTTCAGCCGAAGAACCGTCCGCAGTCTTTGAAATTAAAAGTGAAGAAAAAAGTCGATTTCTGTTTGGTTGTGGAATCAGAAGGTACGGCAGGTACGCTTGTCGCCAACGGAATGACGAAGCGCCACAATTGCATCGTCATGGGCGCTCAAGGAGTGCCGTCGAACGGCGTTCGCGGTTGGTGTAAACTCATTCAAGATCAGCTTAAAGTTCCGATGTTCTTTTTCGGAGATCTCGACGCCTACACGATTCAAAATATTTACCGAACTTTGAAGGCCGGTTCGGCGGCGTCTTTGATTCGAAATTCTGATTTCTCGGCGCCGGACGTGCATTTCTTGGGTGTTTTGCCCGAAGATGTCAAAAAATACGATTTGTTTTGCTACGATGTGAATGACCGAGACCCGCAAGAAGCGCGCTCGCTTAAAAAAGCCAAAGATGCTCTTCAAAACGATCCGTTCTTTCACGATAAAAAGAACAAGCGTCTTTCGTCGATTCTCGATTGGCTCATCAAAGAGAAGAAACGGTGTGAACAGCAAGCGTTCTTCTCGGTTGATCCGCGAAATCCGCGCATCATGGAAGAGATCATCGTCGATAAGATTAAGCGCGGAGCTTACATCTAAAGATTCCGTTGGCTCGCAAGTGGATGGAGGGGCGCAGGAGGTTCAAACTTATGCGCTTTTTCTTTTTCTCGAAAGCCTCGGACGAGCAGCGGCTCGAACGAATAACCGACCGAAATTCCGACCGTAGAAATGTTGGCGATATTATCGGTTTTCGAACTCGCCGGAAGGCCTTGCTTCGATGTCCTTGAAACAGCATCTTTCCAGGTATCGCCGTTTTCTGCAGACGCGTTGAAGAACAGTCGCAGGTTCCAGAACTCACTTAACGAATAAATGTAGCCGGCTTCGCCCGAGACCAATGGTGCGAAATTCGTCGTCGACGAATCTGTTTCATTGAATCTCCAGCTCACTTGGGTCCAGGCTTCGCTGAAAATCAGGTTGGAGTAAAAATAACTTCGGTGCACTTGGTAACCGAGCTCGGGTCCGTAGCCGAGTGCCACCAGCCAACGCGAATAGGTCTGACCATCGAGGTCGGCTGCGCCCGTCGCGATGAAATCTCGGTGAGAGACACGTAGCACTGGGTAAAGTGAAAACTGCCAGCGACCCGATCGACCAGGCCGGTACGATGGAATATTCGTAATGCTCACGGCACTCAAATACGAAAGCCCTTTGCGCCACCATTCGCCTTCGTTCGACGGCTGCAGCGTGACCGGGTTGTTGGGCGAGCGGTCGACGGTAAAATTCTGCGTCGACAATGAAACTGTCACCGCGTTCGGTAGTCCGAAAAGACGGCGACCGGTTTCGTAGGCTTCTGACGCCCAGGAGGGCGTATCAAGTAAAATGTGAAGTTCGTCGATCGTTTGATGGTTTCGCTTATCCTCGAGGCGAGCGTCGAGATGAAGCCCGTCGTCCATCGAGATCAGTGTTGAGCGCCAGATCGCATCGGCATCGAGACGCTCGAAAACCATGCGCTCGTCGTCGTAGTTGCCGTCACCATCAAAATCAAAACCGTGCTTAAGAAAAAGCGAGAGGGTCGATTCGTAGGGAAGAACGCTGTAATAAGCTGCTAACTGACGACGTCTCGATTCGATCGCCTGCTGAAGAATTGGGAGCGACGCGTCCGAGAGCGGAAGAGAGCTTGCGAGCGGCGGAGCGATGGCCACGGCATCAGGATACGAAAGGAGATAAATCTTTTTGTCGTCAGGCTTCCGGAAGGAAATCATCGGCGGATCTTCGGGCGCCCACGCGCGCCCGGTCAAAAGATCAATGAGCCAACCCGCCGGCGCAAAAACGTAAAAGATAAAGTTAGAAAAAAAGCTCGCTTGCCAGCGGTAACGGGTCTTGATCGCCACTTCTTTCTCGATGCCGTCTCGACTTAAGTAAAGCTTCGGATTTGG
>JAYTHQ010000097.1:0-5986 GCA_043732445.1 Bdellovibrionales bacterium
CCGGCACCCAAGGCGCCCCCAGGGCCACCAAACGTCTCGACGAATCCCGTCATCCCGATGCCGTCACCGAAAGCGAAAGCCCCTTCAGCGGTTCAAACCGAAACGCCGTCTCAAGCTAGCACCTGGAATATGGGAAGCTTTAATGACCCCTCGACATTCGAATCCGCAGGGCTTGCTGCCCCCGAAAACGAAGATGAAGAATCGTTTCAACCACTCGAACTCTCAAATTTAGATCGCCTCCCGGAACCCGCTGCTTTCAGTACGGATGCAACGACGCGTGCAAGTTCAATGACCAAAGCGCAAACCTCGAGCCCCGTTTTCAGCAACGACGATGAAACTTGGTCGCGCCAAGACCTCTCGCAATTTAAGTTAAATCTCCCGCCGATTTCGGTTGGCGAAGGTCACGAAGAATTTAAGCTCGACATGGGCGAACAAGAGTTCTCGCAGCCAAATTTTCAACTGCACCAGACTGCGCGGCCCGCACCCGAGATTCAGTTGCCGCGCACCTTCGATGAACCAGACCCGGATTTCGGCCCCGATCTCACGCTCGATGCGCACGAAATAGCGAACGCCTCCGAAGAAATCGCCCTACCGCTCGAACCGTTTGGTCTCGATCAGCCCTTTACCGATCAGTCATTCAAAATCGACGAGCCCCTTGAAACGAAAACAACGCCTCTCATTCCGCAGCTAAGCGCCGATCGCCTCGAAGAATTGATCCGCGCGCAAAGCCGCGAGATCATCGAGACCGTCGTTCGCAAGCTGGTTCCCGAGCTTGCGACGACGATCATTCGCGAAGAACTCGAGCGCCTCCTGGCAGACACAGAGAGGCGCGTATGACCCTGATGGATCTGATTCAAGCTGCACTTCGCGAAGACATGCCCAAGGGCGACCTCACGACCGACTCCCTGGCACTCGTTCCTCGCTTTGGCCAAGCGAAATTGATCGCCAAGGAAGACCTTGTGCTGTCAGGCACTTTACCGTTTGAGCAAACGATGTTGTCGCTCGATCCGACAGCAAGAGTGCAATGGCATTTTAAAGAAGGCGATCTGATTTTAAATCGCCAAACGATCTGCCACATCACCGGCGATCTGATTCAGATTTTAAAAGCCGAACGTGTGGCGCTGAATTTCATTGGCCACCTTTCAGGCATCGCGACGCTGACTCGGTGTTTTGTCGAGAACGTGAAACACACGAAAACGCGGATTCTCGACACGCGCAAAACGTTGCCGGCCTTTCGTGATCTCGAAAAAAAGGCGGTCGTTCACGGCGGCGGCATGAATCACCGCTTAGGCCTGAGCGACGCCGTCTTGATTAAAGAAAATCACATCACGGTTGCTGGCGGATTAGCGAAAGCTGTCGAACGTATCCGCGAGCACACGAAAGAACGGATCGAAGTTGAGTGCGCCACACTTGACGATGTCCGCGAAGCCATTCGCATGAAAGTCGAGCGTGTCTTGCTAGACAACATGACAAACGAGCTTCTCGCACAGGCGCTCAAGCTTTTGCCCGAGACGATTCTCACCGAGGCCAGCGGCAACATGAAACTTGACCGTGTTCGGTCGGTGGCCGAACTTGGTGTTGATTATATTTCAGTGGGCGCCATTACGCATTCGGCCCCGACGGCCGATATCAGCCTTTTGTTTGATTGGCAGGCCTCAGAGATGTCGACGATATGACTCTTGGTGACTCTGAACAGTCGCCAAGCTCGCCCGGTTCGATCGCTGATCTCACCCTCAATTGGGCCAAAGCCAATCACTTTCGAACTTGGTTCTCGCGGCAAACCACGTCGACCAACACTGTCGCTAAATCGCGCGTAAGCTCGGCAATCGAAAAATCGATGGTACCAACGTTGTTTTTAACCGAGCGACAAACGGCGGGGCGCGGCCGCGGCGAACACACTTGGTCGACGCCTGAAGGCGCGCTCCTGTCGACGTGGTCGTACCCGCTCGCATTCGCGCCGCAGCCGATTTTATCACCGCTCGTCGGGCTTGCGCTGTTTGAGGCCTGCGCGCGAGCGTTTCCGGGCGTCGCGTTTAACCTGAAAGCACCGAATGATCTTTTTGTTAGTGATAAAAAAATCGCGGGCCTGCTCATCGAAACCGTGATGATGGGCGACGCCGTCACGTGCGCGGTTGGGCTCGGCTTCAACGCCGGCGAGACGCCCGCCTCACTTGCAACCCAAGCCGTGGGGCTTGCGCAGTGTCTGCCGGCAGAAATGATTGCCGCCCAGTGGCCCGTTTTTCTTTCGAGTTGGTATGAGGGTCTTGGCGAAGCGTTGAGCCAAGCGCGCGTCTCGGAGCTGGCATTCGGGGTGCGCGAGCGTTTGCGCGAAGCGCTGAATCTGCATCCGCTGTTAAAAGAATCCGTTCTCAACGTCGGCCCCTTAGGGCAGATTCAAACGGCGTCGCGGCTCATTCATTGGCACGAACTTTAGCTCTTCCTAGCGGCGCCCGGAGGCTCAACTGAAATCTCTCGTCGCACTCGTCGCCGTCGCCGTGATCGGACTCGTCCTCACTTTGATGATTCGACTCGGTTCATTCAAATCGGTTGCCATCAGCGAGGCCGAAGAGGGCCCCGTTAAAATCGTTTTCAAAAAACATGTTGGTGCCTATCACCTGATTGTGTCCGTGATTGAAGAAGTTGAGGCGTGGGCCAAAGCAAATGGCGAGAGTTGCCATCTCAGCTTCGGCGAATACCTTGACGACCCCGACAAAGTGATTGAAGACCGGCTACGCAGTACCGGTGGCTGCATCGTTGCAAAAAAATGGGATTTCGTTTTACCCGAAGGCTTCGGCTACCGCGAACTCCCGCGCCACCTCTACGTCAAAGCCGAATTCGACGGAGCACCCTCCATCGGCCCTATCAAAGTTTATCCGCGCGCCAAAGATTACATCGAGTCACACGGCTACCAACAAGTCGGCCCGACTTACGAAATCTACGAAATCATTTCACCCGAAAAAGTGAAAACAACCTACTGGTTCCCGGTCGCGCTTAAAACCGCAAAGGCCACGGGCCAATAAAAGCGTTTTACATCGAAACAATTTTTCGGACGCTGATCTTTACTGGCGGTCTTCGCTTCTTTCCGAAAGAAACGGTTCGCCTGACACATGGTCGATAAATTCATCGAGCCGTTAAGGACTTTCTCTTCGAGGACCGGAAGCTCATTCAAAAGTCTTGATGCCGACGCTCGACTTCTACGAGATGCTTCAAAACCGTCATGGTTTCTTCTCGCTCACTTCGAGCGGCTGAAACAGCAGAAAGATGAAGTTGATCGTCTGAGAGATTTCGTAAGTTCATAAGGGCCTCCGTCAGAATCGACAGCACTCTACACCAGCTTTTATTTTCTCTTAAATCGACGATGCTGATAACTCGTTGAACATTCAGACTGGCGATTTAAATCATTCAGTTGATCCGCTTGGCTGAATTTTATCACTTGTTATGCGCACGCAGAAGGTTCAGAGCGCTGCCCGCTTGGAACCACTTGATCTGCTCAGCGTTGTAGGTGTGCTTCAGCTCAATTGTTTCTTTTGAACCGTCCTGGTGCGCGATTTCGAGCAGCAGATTTTTGCTCGGCATAAACGAGGTCAAACCTTTAATGGTGACGCGGTCGTCTTCGCGAATCTTGTCGTAATCACTCGGCGTAGCGAAGGTCAGCGCTAACGCACCCTGTTTCTTTAAATTCGTTTCATGAATGCGAGCGAAGCTTTTCACGATGACTGCAAGCGCACCCAAGAAGCGTGGGCACATGGCCGCGTGCTCGCGTGAAGATCCTTCGCCGTAGTTTTCATCACCAACGACAACCCAGTGAAGACCCTTTTTCTTATAATCACGCGCTATCTGAGCAAACTCGAGATCGCTTTCGCCGGTTAAAATATTCCGGCCGAGCCCCGCTTTGCCCGTGTAGGCGTTGACCGCACCTAACAACATATTATTCGAGATGTTGTCGAGATGTCCTCGGTACTTCAGCCATTTGCCTGCCGGCGAGATATGATCTGTCGTACATTTGCCTTTCGCTTTGCAGAGCACCGCAAGCGACGGCATCTCGTCTTTACGGTCCCACGCAGCGAACGGCTCGAGAAGCTGCAAACGATCGCTCGTTGGCGAAACAGCAACCCTCGCGGTCGCGCCCGCCGGCGCTTGGTAGCCATCGGGATCAGCGACGAAACCATTTTTTGGAAGCTCATCAGCCACGGGCGCTTCGAGTTTAAATTTCTTGCCGTTGGGTCCAGAGAGTTCGTCTTTGAGAGGATTGAAATCAAGGCGACCCGCAATTCCTAACGCCATCACGAGTTCTGGCGAACCGATGAACGCAAACGTTTCTGGGTTTGCATCTTGGCGGCCACGGAAGTTTCGGTTAAACGACGTGACGATCGTGTTCGGCGTACCGACTTGCACGTCGTCGCGCTTCCATTGACCAATACACGGGCCGCAAGCATTGGCCATTACCGTTGCGCCGACGGAATTAAAAGTCGACATCTGACCGTCGCGGCTAATCGTGTTTTGAATTTGCGTTGAACCTGGCGTGACTAAAAATGGCTGACCCATCTTCATGCCGTTGGCGAGAGCTTGGTTGGCGACGAAGGCAGCGCGCCCGATGTCTTCGTAGGACGAATTCGTACACGAACCAATTAACGCCGCCGATAATTTCATAGGCCAACCGTTCGCTTTCGCTTCCTCGGCCATCTTAGAAATCGGACGCGCAACGTCGGGTGAGTGCGGACCTACCAAATGCGGCTCGAGGGTGTCGAGATCGATTTCGATCACCTGATCGAAATACTTATCTGGCGATGCCAGCACTTCTGGATCGGCCGAAAGCAAATCTTTGTTTTGATCGGCAAGTGCGCTCAGCGCTGCGCGACCCGTGATGTCTAAATATGCCTTCATGCGATCGTCGTACGCAAAAACAGAACAAGTGGCACCGAGCTCGGCGCCCATATTCGTGATTGTCGCTTTGCCCGTGGCCGAAATCGATTTGCAGCCGTCGCCGAAGTACTCAACGATTTTGTCGGTACCACCTTTAGTCGTCAAAATACCCAAGAGTTTTAAAATGACATCTTTACCTGACGCCCAACCGTTCATTTTACCTTTTAGATGAACGCCGATTAGCTGCGGATTTTTCACTTCCCAAGCTAAACCCGCCATCACATCAGACGCATCTGAACCGCCGACTCCGCACGCGACCATCCCGAGACCACCCGCATTGGGCGTGTGCGAATCGGTTCCGATCATGAGCCCGCCGGGGAACGCATAGTTTTCCAGGATCACTTGGTGAATGATGCCCGCGCCTGGCTTCCAGAATCCTAAATTGTAGCGAGACGAAGCCGTCGCCAAGAAGTCATAAACTTCTTTGTTCTCGGCCGACGCGGTTTTCATATCGTCGGCGGCATCGATGTGCGCACGAATCAAATGATCGCAATGCACCGTTGACGGAACGGCCGCTTCATCTTTACCGGCGAGCATGAATTGCAACATCGCCATTTGCGCCGTCGCGTCTTGCATCGCGACGCGGTCAGGCCGCAGAAGCAAAAAACTTTGCCCGCGAACCAAATCTTGACCCTTCGGATCTTCTAAGTGACCAAAGAGAATTTTCTCAGCGAGCGTGAGTGGTCGGTTTAAACGAGTGCGCATCGTCTTCAAACGTTCGCGCGTCGTTTCATAAACCTTTTTGACCATCTCGGGCGTTGTTTCGATTTTGCTCATCTGAAAGCTCCTCTAAATTTTTTGATCTCTAAGAGAATAATCCCTTTGGCGTGGATGCGACAAGCCTTGGTCCAATTTGCATTCACAAATAGGGCAGGCTCGTGTCAGACTTTGCTCATGTCGCGAGTTCTGATCAGCCTTTTGTTAGCGGCGGCCTCTTGCCTAGAGAGCGGTTGTGCGACCATGGCCCAAGACGCTGCCGGCCAAGCCATCTGGGTCCGCACCGATCCGCCGGGGGCCAATATCAAAGTGCGCGGCGACATGGTCGGTCAAACTCCACTTTACG
>JAYTHQ010000098.1:0-5942 GCA_043732445.1 Bdellovibrionales bacterium
TTCGGGCTTCATTACCGCGTCGTTTCGGTTTGCACGGGCGACATGGGTGCAGGTAAATGGAAAATGTTTGATATCGAAACCTGGGTCCCGAGCGAGAATTTGTTTCGCGAAACGCACTCGTGCTCGAACCTTCACGACTGGCAAGCGCGCCGCACGAATCTCCGCTACCGCGGCACCGACGGCACCGTTCGCTACGTCCACACGCTCAATAACACGGCAGTCGCTTCGCCGCGAATCCTCGTTCCATTCCTCGAACAGCTCCAGCAACCCGACGGCCGCGTCAAACTCCCGGCCTGCCTTCGCCCGGCCTTTGCCGGCCGCGAATTCCTGGGGTAGCAGCTTCAAGAGGAGCGGTGGGATACGCCGCAGGCACGGGCGTCCACGAACCCGCTGCTACTTTTTCCGGAGGCCGCGGAAGAAGGTTTTGAGTTGCTCTGAGGCCTCGGCTTCAAGAATGCCGGCCGTGACTTGCGGGGCGTGATTGAGGCGCGGATCAGCCAAGATTTGATATAAGGACTCGACCGCGCCGGCTTTTGGGTCGGTCGCAGCGTAAACCACCCGGTCTAACCGGGCGTGGATAATTGCACCCGCGCACATTGTGCAGGGCTCTAAGGTGACGTACAAAGTGCAGCCGTTCAGGCGCCAACGACCGAGCGCGTCAGCGGCTTGGCGAATCGCCAAAATTTCGGCGTGCCCAAGCGGATCTGCGTTTGATTCCTTATGGTTAGACGCTTCGCTGACAATCTTCCCATCGTGCACGACAAGCGCGCCGATCGGAATTTCACCCCGCGCGCCGGCCTCGGCCCCCAGCTCGAGAGCTCGCTTCATAAACTGTTGGTCGGCGTTTTCCATGCCCTGCCTTTTCGAACCGATGCGTCGGGTTTTCCATTAGGAGCTGGTGTTGCCGTTTGTCAACCCACGGCAAGCGTGTCATACCAGATGACTCGGTTCTCGGGGGCATCACGGCTTTCGGTCCCGAAATCCACGCGGAAGGTAGGTGATTTTCAATGGCACTCGTTAAATTGCGCGATAACGAAAGTTTCGAAGCAGCATTCCGCCGATTCAAGAAATCGTGCGAAAAATCTGGCATCTTGTCAGAGGTAAAGAAGCGCGAGCACTTTGAAAAGCCAAGTGTTCGACTTAAAAAGAAGTCGATCTCGGCCCGCAAGCGTTTAATCAAGAAGCAAAAGAAGGCACTCACGGATTGATTCGGGCCAGGCGGATCTGAAACAAGATCCTGCCTAAATACGAAATCTCTCTCTAAAAAGAGCCGGCAGCCCCGGCTCTTTTTACGTCAACCGATCACAGCCTCGTTTCCAAGGAGTTAACCTCATGGCCTTAGCCGAACAAGTTCGCAAAGACATCACTGATGCGATGAAAGCAAAAGACGCACGTAAACTCAGCGCACTCCGAATGGTTCAAGCGGCTTTTAAAAACCGCGAGATTGAACTCCGCCCAGGCACCATGCCCGAAGACGAGTACGTCGGCGTCTTGAAAAAATTAGCGAAACAAAGAAAAGAATCGATCGATCAATTTCAGCAAGCGGGTCGCCAAGATCTCGTCGACGCCGAAACGGCTGAGTTGAAAATTCTCGAGACGTACATGCCAGCGCAACTCTCGCGTGAGCAGATTGAACAGATCGTCAACGACGTCGTCGCCACTCTCGGCGCTACCTCGGTGAAGCAAATGGGTGCGGTCATGAAAGAGGCGCAAGCCAAAGCCGGCGGACAAGCCGACAACAAAATCATGAGCGACATCATCAAGTCAAAATTAGTCTAAGTTCGCGAGGTATGAATGCGATTCTCGCAAGATTTTATTGAGAAGGTTCGCGAAGCGAACAACATCGGTGAAATCATCGGTCAATACACGGAGCTCAAAGGCAACGGTCATCGACTTGTTGGCCGATGCCCATTTCCGGATCATTCTGATAAATCACCGAGCTTCTCGGTCACCGAAGATAATCAGCTTTACTACTGTTACGGCTGCAAAAAAGGCGGCAATCTTTTTACGTTTCTCGAAACGTTTAATGGCATGTCATTCCCTGAAGCCGTCGAATTTCTCGCGCGCCGTGCAAATATTGCGCTACCCGAACCCGAAGCCGGCGACCGCAAGCGCACGGGCTTACCAGCCGATCAAAAAGATCTTTTCTTAAAAATCAACCGCCTCGCCGCTGTTTCGTATCACCACAACTTGAAAAGCATGACGCCTGATCATCCGACGCAACTCTATTTGGTGAAACGCGGTTTGAGCGACGAGATCGTCGAAAAGTTTCGCCTAGGGCTCTCGACTGATGAGTGGCAAGGCCTAGCAAATCTTTTTGAATCCAAAGGCGTTCCGCTCAAAGCCGGCGAGGCACTCGGCCTTTTGAAACCGAAAAAAACCGCGCCAGCTTCGGGCGCAACTAAAGCTGAACATTACTTTGATTTATTCCGCGACCGACTGATGTTTCCGATTTTTTCTCCGAGCGGTGATGTGGTCGGATTTGGTGGGCGAACGTTAACTGACCAGATGCCGAAGTACGTGAACTCGTCTGACTCGCCAGTTTTCAACAAGAGCAAAATTCTTTACGGCCTTCATGAAACTGGCAAATTCATCCGTGCGCAGGATGAGGTGATCGTTGTCGAAGGCTACATGGACGCGATCTCACTTTATGCGGCGGGAATTAAAAATGTCGTGGCGATTCTTGGAACGGCGCTCACGCCAGATCACGCGAAATTATTAAAACGCTACACTTTAAACGTCAAAATGCTTCTCGACGGCGACGAAGCCGGCATCAATGCGGCCGAGCGAAGCTTACCCGTTTTATTAAACGGCGGCCTGATGCCGAAAGGTTTCATCCTTCCCGATAAAATGGATCCCGATGATTTCGTTCGCGCAAAAGGCCCCGAGGCTTTGCGCGCTGAAATCGACCGTGCGCCAGAATTATTTACGCTTCTGCTCACGCAACGTTGGCTCACGAATTACCACGGCTCACCGTCAGAAAAAGTTCAGGTTGTCAGCGAGGCGACGATGGCGCTCGGCCAAATGCCGAACAAGCAGCTCATGGAGCTTTACCTCATCGAACTCTCTCGCCAGCTCGATGTCGATCTGAGCTGGGTTCGCCGCGCGATTGCCCAAATGCAAATTGCAAATCAGCCCCGAACTGCGGGGGGCCCGAACCCGTTACCGGGTACCGCTTCGCGGCCGAACCCGGTACCCAACCCGGTACTAGGTACCGGCTTGGCGGCGCCGACGCCTCCGCCCGAGCCCCAACTAACCGAGCAGGCCCAAGTTCGTGTCAGTCTGAAAGGAGCACCGAAGGACGAAGCCTTCGTTTTGAGCCTGCTCCTGTACAACCAAGGTCTCATGCAGGAGCTGGTTGAGGCCGGTCCCGCAGATATTCTGAAGCTCGTCTCACATCTCGGCATTCGCGAAATCTTAAGGCGGGCAGTCGATCGGTTCGTTGCCAAGCCCGAGGCTTTTTCGGGTATCGCGGCCGCCTTAACGTCTGAGGTCGATCTGCCGGCGGTTTTGTCGACAAGTCTGGCGGTGAGCTCGACGGCCTTGGCCGAAGGGGCCGATAAAAAACTGATGGCCGACTACATAACGGCCATTCGGTCACGGTATCAAAAGCTCCAGACGAAGAATCTGGTCACGCAAATGCGCGAGAAAGCGACGCCAGAAATGCTCGAACAGGTTCAGGCCATACAGCGCGATCGGTTAGGTAAAGACGAGAGTTGAAGGTGTGGGGGTACGGGCGACTTTACTTCTCGTGCCAAAGCCTCATCTTAGAAACGGCGATTGACGAAGATTGACGACGATGCCGCGAGGCGATAAGACCTAGCACCCCTTGGACAAAATGAGGTCGTGTTTGTTATTTTGGCAGCTTCGTTTGAGGTACGAGATTCACGGTTTTCGTGAAGGATCTCCATCGCTGCACCCTTAGCAGCGCTAGTTTGGCCGCCTGATTTGGAACAAGAATTGAATTGAAATAGTCACTGAATGTGACAATGCGTTTGGAGAGTTACTGGATGACGATTACCCAGCAAGAAACCCCGGCAGCCGCCGTCGTAGCGACATCGACCGGAAAAGTTCTTACAGTTCCTGAACAAGCTGAAGCGATCAGAGAAGAGATTCTCCGTTTCACGAAGCTTGCGCGCGACAAAGGTTTCCTCACAATTGAGGAAATAAACGATCTACTTCCCGCAGAGATTCTTGATGCCGGAGTCCTAGACTCTTTCATGCAAGCTCTCGAAGTTGGCGGCGTGATCATTACGGACCCAGCGGCAAAAAAAGACGAAGAGGGCGAAGCCGGTGCCTTCCTCGCAGATCCAAATAAAGAAGACGACGACGAAGAAGATGAAGACGAAGATAAAAAATCGTCTGAAGAAGATGCGAAGGGCAATGACCCTGTTCGTCTTTACTTACGCAAGATGGGAAGCGTTTCGCTCCTCACTCGCGAAGGCGAAGTCGAGATCGCGCGTCGGATCGAAAAAGGCGAGCGCGAGATCGTTAAGGCAATCTTGCTCTCACCAATTGGTACCGATGAAATCATCCAACTCGGTACACGTCTCGATCAGGGCCGCATCAAGGTCAAAGCGATCTTCCGCGGTCTCGAAGACGAAGAGACACAGTACAACGAGCAAGAGTACATCGACAAAGTTCACGAGCTCATCGGGCACGTGAAGATCTACAAAGAAAAAACCGTTAAAGCGTTTTCGGTTCTCCGCCAAGAGGGTTTGAACCCGAAGGTGAAGCAAGAAAATGAAAAAGCGATGATGGATCTGAACAACGAAGTCATGGATCACTTTGAGTCCATCAACTTCAATCGTAAGACCATCAACCGCATCGTTATCAAGTTCAAAAACTTAGTGAACCGCATGTCGACGCTTCGTCGCCGTTACCGCGAAGGTCTCGAGCGCACGTTCTCGAAAGACGTCGAGATGCTCGCCGCTCGTTACAAACTCGTTGAGTCGGGCGACAAAGAGCTCGCGAAAATGACCAAAGACACTGGTTTGAACTTCCAGAAGTTCAGACAGTATTACACTCAGGCCGCTGACGCTGAGATTCGCCTGAAGCGTCTCCATGACGAATCAGAAATGAACTTCGGCTGGATCCGCGATACATACACCGCGATCTGGAAGGGTGAGCGCGAGGCCGATGCGGCGAAAGCCGAATTGGTTGAAGCGAACTTACGTCTCGTCGTTTCGATCGCGAAGAAATACACAAACCGCGGATTGCAGTTCTTGGATCTGATCCAAGAGGGCAATATCGGTTTGATGAAAGCCGTCGATAAATTCGAATACCGTCGTGGTTATAAGTTCTCGACTTATGCGACTTGGTGGATCCGTCAGGCGATCACGCGTGCGATTGCCGATCAGGCGCGCACGATTCGGATTCCGGTTCACATGATCGAAACGATCAACAAACTCGTTCGTACGTCTCGTTACCTCGTTCAGGAACTCGGCCGTGAGCCGATGCCAGAAGAGATCGCCGAGAAGATGGACATGCCGGTCGATAAAGTTCGCAAGGTCTTAAAAATCGCAAAAGAGCCAATCTCTCTCGAAACGCCAGTCGGCGAAGAAGAGGATTCGCACCTTGGCGATTTCATCGAAGATAAGAAGGTCATCAATCCGTCGGAAGCGATCGTGAATTTGAACTTGGCCGAACAAACTCGCCGCGTGTTGTCGACTTTGACGCCACGTGAAGAAAAAGTTCTGCGCATGCGCTTCGGTATTGGCGAAGAATCCGATCACACGCTCGAAGAAGTCGGGCAAGACTTTAACGTCACACGTGAACGGATTCGTCAGATCGAGGCGAAGGCTCTTCGTAAGCTTCGTCATCCGTCGCGCTCGAATAAGCTTAAGACGTTCATGGAGTAGGTCTGGCTTCGAAGCCTCACGAGGTTTTGATTTTTGAAAGGCGCCTCTCTGATCTGTACCCCGAATTCGGGGTACAGATCA
>JAYTHQ010000099.1:0-1703 GCA_043732445.1 Bdellovibrionales bacterium
GAGTCTTTGTCTCTGAAGACGACAACTGAAGTGACTCTTACTGGTGATCTTTTAAAAGGGTCATGATCGTGTCTTTCGGTTGATTGCCGACGAGACGCCCAACTTCTTTTCCACCTTTGAACAGAACAAGTGTTGGAATACCGCGGACACCATATTTCGAAGCCGTTTCAGGATTTGCATCGACATCGACTTTGACGATTCGAGCTTTGCCGGCCATTTCGCCCGCAATCTCTTCGAGCTTAGGAGCGAGTGCCTTACAGGGTCCGCACCATTCAGCCCAGAAGTCGACAAGGACAGGTTCGGTCCCTTTGAGAACGTCAGACTCGAATGAGGTATCAGAAGCGTGATTGATGTTTTGGGCCATGGCTTACTCCTATTGAGAACTTCTGCCTATTTTCTACCTACCGCGCAGGGCAGGCAAGAAGATCGTCTTGAGAAACCGGAGAAAACGACGATATGACCCGATGCGAGCCGTTATAAGCGGCAGCTGGCATATTCAGAGAAGGCCTCGATAGCCTGATCGAGAATTTGGATGAGCTAATTCGTTGATTTGGCGAGCGCTGTCAGCGAGTGACCAGTGAGCCGATGAACTGTCCATTCACTCATGGGCGCGGCGCCCAGTGATTCGTAAAACGAACGGGCTCGCGCATTCCAATCAAGAACCGACCATTCCAGGCGTCCGCAGTCGCGGTCAAGCGCGATGCGAGCGAGCTCGGCGAGCATTTTTTTACCGAGCCCACGGCTGCGAATTTCAGGACGGATAAAAAGATCTTCAAGATAAAGGCCGGGCTTCGCTAAAAATGTCGAAAAACTCGTGAAGAACAGGGCAAAGCCAGCGTTTCGCCAGCTTCCGTTTTCATGGATTTCGCAGATGATCACTTCGGCAGCGGGCTTTGCGCCAAAGAGTTGCGCTCGAAGTTTTTCTTCGGTTGCGACGACCTCGTTAGACAGTTTCTCAAAGTCCGCGAGCAACCGAATTAACTCTAAGATGGTCGGAATATCGGTCGAAGTCGCGGCGCGAATGCGTTCGTTAAATGCCATCAGAAATCTTGCGCGAATTCGAAGGCGGTTGTCTTCCTAGACTAGCCCTTAGTCAGAAGCCCTTCATCAAAATGCGTAAGTCAGTGCTGAGTCGAGGCGTTTGCCTTAGACTTGAACGACAAACCACATGCATCTTGAGGGGTCAGCTTTGGCACGTTTGGACCGCGGACTCTTGCTCGCCATTTTAGCTCTGATCGGAATCGGACTCGTTCAAGTTTACTCATCGAGTTTTATTTTCGCGATCGAGTCTCGTGGCGATGGACTTTACTTTTTTAAGCGCCAATTGTTTTTTAGCTTTATGGCGGTCAGCGTGCTCTTGGTCACAGCACAAATTCCATTTCGTTGGGTTCAAAAATATGGCTGGATGATGTGGCTTGCGGCGGCGGTCGGCGTCGCGCTGACGATGGTTCCACACCTAGGTATTCGTGCGGGTGGCGCGGCTCGTTGGCTCAATATTCCGGGTGGATTTGTTTTCGAGCCATCGGAACTTTTAAAAATCTCTTTATCGCTTTTGCTCGCGACCTTTTTCTCGCGGCGTTTTGAGTCGCTGGGTCAGGCCGAGTGGCCGATGAAAATTTTTGCGCTGGGCGTGCCGCTCCTTTTGGTTCTTCGGCAGCCGGATTTTGGGTCGTTTGCGATTTGCACGGCAGTTTTTATTTCAA
>JAYTHQ010000100.1:0-5925 GCA_043732445.1 Bdellovibrionales bacterium
CGCAAGGGTTTCGGTGCGCTGAGCCGGGCGACAACTTGATCATAGCGGGTGTCGCCCAAAGTCTGAAGCGTTGGTCGACCGAGGTTGAGGGCGCGAAAGTTCTCGAGGTCCTCGGCGCTCACGCAGAAAATCGCGTTGAGCTGATTGAGCGTTGCGCGAGTTGCCCATCGGGCCAGGCCGCGCATGCGGCGTGAGCGCGGACTGAGTGAAGCCGAAAACAAGGCGCTTTTGAAACCTCGCAAGCGAGCTTGGCGAGCCATCTCGGGCCAAACATCCGTGCGCGCTACCAAGAGTGCCATCGGGCGGTAGCTCCCGAGAAATGCATTGAGATCGCGCGGTACGTCCCACGGGAGTGGCACAACCCAATCAACCCCGGAAAACTTTCGAATCGTGTCAACATAGGTTGGCGAGAAGAAAGTCACGACGACTTTCGTCTGCGGTGAACGTTGTTTCAAGAGTGCAATCACGGGCTTTGCGTATTCGAATTCGCCCGATGCGCAATGAAACCAAACCGTCTGAGGCGCCGGCGGCAGCGCTTTGATCCAGGGCGCCCTGCCGTTCACCGCGCGGCGAAGCTCCAAACCTTTTTCGATCTTTGGAACAAAGCGGCCCAGAATCTCAAAACCGACACGCAAAACGGGCCACGCAAGCCAACGATAAACGAAAAAGAAAAGCGTCTCACTGAGGATTGCGTTCATCGCCGAACTTCGACGCGAGCTAAGACTTTTCGCGCCTCGCTGACGACGGAGCCAACCGTCAATTCTACTAAACACCGTTTGTAGAGAGAATTGACGCAGTTGCCGCTGCCGTCTTTTGAGCAGGGCTGACAATAAAGCGGCCGCTCAAGAGCGACGGACGTCACGTGACTCGGGTATCCAAAAGCCGTGGGGCCAATCAAAGCAATTGTCGGACGCTCCATCTGATCGGCCACGTGCAAAAGTCCGGTGTCGTTGGCGATGACCAAATCTGATTGCAATAAAATCGCAGAGCTTTGATCTAGCGTTAGGCGCCCAGCCAAGTTTAAAATTCGCGAGGGATCAAGCGCGGCGAGCTCCTCGAGAAAAGTATCTTCTTTTCCGCCAAGCAGAAGAAAGCCAGCGTTCGAAATGTCAGTGAGCAGCTCTTTCCAATGTTCAATGGGCCATCGCTTCATCTCCCAGGCCGCTGACGGTGCGAGAGTGACGACCGAATCAAATCGCTCACGGAGTCGCAAAAGATCACTGACGACATAATTCGGAAGATCAATGTCTTTGAGCTGGAATTGCGGACCTGCCGGCACGACCGAAGCCAATCCCCATTTCGAGAGCGGGCGATGATACGAATCGGCGCCGCGAAAGGGCCGCGGTAATGTCTGGCGCCTGAATTTGAAAAATAGAAATCGGCGCCATCGATCTTTCGGGCGCTTGGCAAAACTCACCGAGCGGCCTTTCATAAGCTCAAAAATCGCCATGAAACGCAAAATCGTCATGACCAGACCCGAGCGTAGATTTGCATGAGCGTCGTAGACGTGCGTGTAACCTTCACGCGAGATCGAGATCGCCAAACGAATCAAACCGAGCAGGCCCTCATCGCGAGAGTAGGGAATCACTTTTGAAATGGTCGGTTGTTGACGAAGCAGGCTTGCGAAATCAGAACGCGTGAGCCAATCGACGGTGGCTTCGGGGTGCGCGTTCAAAAACGCTTGCGGTACCGCGATCGCCTGGACGATATCGCCGAAACTGGAAAAGCGAATGATCAATAACTTCATCAGGGCTTGAGGCTAGAACGCTTTCAGCTCGCAAAGCAAAAAAAATAGGAGGCAGCCCGGGCCGCCTCCTTAAAGTTTCCTTTAAACGGCTCTGGGCCGTTTCGAGCTGACTATCTCTTTTTGCTCTTCGACTTCTTCTTTTTGCCGAGGCTCGACTCAAGATAGTCTCGCGTCTCTTCGAGAATCTTGCTGATGACTTCGTTTGCCGGAATTTTGTAAAGATCGATCAATACTGCGATCGTCTCAAGCGGGGGAGAGACAAGGCCACGCTCCCAGTTCGAGACGAACTGCGGAGATGAGTAACCTAATTCGCGGGCCACATCGAGTTGGCTGAGGCCGCTGTCTACACGCTTTTGACGAAGATAATCGTTGAGGGTTCGCATCACGAGTCTCATCGTTGCTCCTTGTTTATATGACTGCCGATAAGCTGCTACAGAATTGCCGACCGCACAACGGAAAATTGCCTGTTTTCAAATACATAAAGGAGATCTTAATATTCATGTAAATCTCAACTAATTACATTTAGGTAATTTAATTTTGAACCTGACATAAACGGGGCAAATTTATCGACTTTTAAATTTTGCAGGCCAAACCTAAAGCGAATTGGGCCGTGGCGGTGCGTGCGACTTAAAACGGCAAACCCTCGTCGGCCAACTGAAATCCGTTTTCGATCGTTGCCTCCAGATAATTCTTAGGGCTAGGCTTGGAATCACAAAAAGATGATGAGAAATGAGGAGGCGTCATGGCCGACGCGACAGGTGCTCACAGTAACAAGCAACATGTTCATTCGCTCTTTGGGCAGATCTGGGCCGACTACGTCGCGTTCAACCCGAAGGCAAAGCGCGTTTACGATCTCCTGCTGACTCATGAGCAAGCCCAAGATTCGTCTCTTAAAGACTTAAAAAATGATCACGTGGCCTACCGAACATACGATGTTTCGCCGATCAACCTCGACGCACTCGGCGCCATCTTCGAAAAGCATGGGTACCGAAAATGCGATCGGTATCTCTTTGAAGAAAAGAAGCTTGTCGCTTTTCATTACGAACACAGCGATCTCTCGCTCCCGAAAGTTTTCATCAGCGAGCTTGAGACTCGAAAGTTTTCGGCCACCGTGCAAGCGGCAGCGAAACTCGCCGCCGACTCGGTTCCGAAAGATCTCGTAAAAAAAGACGAGTTTTTGTGGTCGCGTCGGCCCTGGAAAGCGAGCTACAAAACGTATCAAGAACTTCTGACGGAATCTGAATACGCCGCTTGGATGTACGCGTTTGGATTTCGCTCAAATCACTTTACGATTTCGGTGAACGCCTTGAAGTCATTTGAAGACCTTCAGGCCGTCAACGCGTTTGTGAAGGGCAGTGGTTACGCGCTCAATGCAGCGGGCGGCGAAATCAAAGGCGTCCCGAGCGATTTGCTTGAGCAATCGTCGACGCTCGCAGAAAAAGCGAGCGTCGACTTTGAAGAAGGCTCATTTGAGATTCCGTCTTGCTACTACGAGTTTGCCCGCCGCCATCCGATGAAAAACGGGCAGCTCTACGGCGGTTTCCTTGCCGCGAACGCCGATAAAATTTTTGAAAGTACCAACGTCAGGACAAACGGGTAATGAAGATGCACTTTTCTAAATTAGCTTTGACGACTCTTTTGACGATTCTAACGACAGCAACTTTGCTTTTCAGCCCTCAAGTGCACGCAAAAGATCTCGCCAACCGCCTGGGTGTCGGTTTCAAAAACCAATTCGCATTTGATTTACCCGCTATTGCTCTTCAGTATTATCCGGGCGCCGACTTGGGGCTCGCCGCCGTTGTCGGCGTCGATACTCAGCAGAATGCCTCGCGTTTTGGTGCGATGGTCAAAATCAACAGAGTGATTTTCTCGGAAGATAATCTGAACTTTTATATGGGCGTTGGGGCAGGGCTCATCAGCCTAGAATCATCGGGCACCAACCAATCCGGTTTCGAACTGATGGCCTACGGCGGAGCAGAGTTCTTCTTTGCGGGCTTAGAAAACCTTGGTTTTAGCTTCGAGTTTGGACCGGCCGTGACCTCGCTCTCAAGCCAGGTTCGCTTCCGCACGTTTGGCGACTCCCCACTACGGGCGGGGATCACGTTTTACTTCTGAAAGTGAGCGCCTACTTGTCAGTCAGAGTAGACCTTGAGGGGCTTGGCCTGCTCCTAGCAGTGCGTGACAGATGTTGACAAATCGCGGCCAGATCAGCTCGATTAAGGACGCAGTGCGTCTTGTAAGCCATTGATTTGACGTGATTTTCTGGCGAAGAGTGCAATCTTACAAAAGGCAGAAAAGACTTCTTGAGCCCCTAGGGAGCGAGCCACGTTTATTGACGGCAATGGTCGTCCGCGGCGATACTTCCTGACGCGCTTGGTCAAAGTCTAAAAAAGTCAATGAGTAAGAGTTCACCAAAAACAAACGTTCCTAGGAGTGAGAAATGGAATTATTCGCAAAGATCTCGGCAGCCTTCGCAGGAGGCGGTTTCTGGATGTGGCCTATTGCTGCTTTCCAAATCGCCTCGATTGCCATCATCGTGGAGCGTTCAATCGCTCTCTTCGGCAAGCGCCAAGCAGACGAACTTGCGTTCGTCGTTAGTTTCGAAGACAACATCCGCCGCGGCGAAATGGACGCTGTCGTTTCGAAAGCTCAGGCTGCTCGTGACATTCATCCGGTCGCACGCGCCGTACAAGCTGGGGCGACCGCTGCTGCCAACTTCGGTGGCAAAGACGAAATCCAAGGCAAGATGGATGAAGTTCTTCTCGCAGAAAATTCAACTCTCGACAAACGCGTCGGTTACCTCTCGATGCTCGGTAACGTTGCGACCCTCACAGGTCTCCTCGGTACGATCACGGGCATGATCCGTTCATTCGCGGCTGTGAGCCAAGCGAACCCGGCAGATAAAGCAGCGCTTCTTTCGGCAGGTATCTCGGAAGCGATGAACTGTACCGCGTACGGTTTGATCACGGCGATTCCGGCCCTCGTTGCGTACGCAGTTCTTCAAAACCGCGCCAACCATTTGTCAGAGGATCTCAATCAGGCAGGCCTCAAGGCTTACAACTGGCTCAGCTTTTCTTACGATCCGGTGGCACTTCGGGCAACCCCAGCAAAAGCAGCCGGTAAATCGGCCGAAGTAAACGCGTAACAAGAAAAAAAGTGGCGCGAGACCTCGGGCGGGCAACAGTGCAGCCAGAGGCGGAGCGACCGCAGATACAAGGACGATAGGTATGTCACTTAAAAGAAAGAAAACTCTCGACTTCGAAGTCAACCTGATTCCGTTTATCGACTTGTTGTCGACGTGCATCTGCTTTCTGCTCTTAACGGCAGTGTGGATTAACGTCGCGTCGATGAATGTGAAACAAGCGGTTGGCGGTCAAGCAGCAGAAGCTGGCGCAAAAAAACCTACGATGTGGGTGGCGATGAGTCCCGACGGCGATCTCACTCTCGACGTCAAAGACTCTCACGTGCCAGCAAAGCTCGCGAGGCTTTCTATTCCAAATACAAAAGGCAAACCTAACCTCCAACTTCTTTCAAGCGCTGTGGCTCAAGTGAAATCGCTTGAGCCAGCATTGACAACCGCGCTCATTCAGCCGGCGGCGTCTTCGGTTTACGAAGACATCATCGACATGATGGATACGTTTAAAAAATCAGGTCTCGTTGATCTTGGCGTTTCGCCACTCTAAGGAGAGTAGTCATGGGCGTAGTTAATCAGGGCGTGATCAAAAATTCAGCGATCGGGAGCGTGATTGGCGAAAGCTCGGTCCTTGCGCCGCGAAGCGAACGCCATAAGCGCGAAGTTCACGCCGAGCTTTTGCTCACGGCTCTCATCGACGCGTTCTCGATTCTCGTGATCTTTCTGTTAATGAGCTTCTCGTCATCTGGCGACGTGGTTCTTGTCGGAAAGGGAATCGAACTTCCGAAGGCAACGATGGGCGAGCAGCTCGATCGGCAGCCGGTCGTGAAGGTCCAAGAGGGCAAGATCTTCGTCGAAGACAAAGAAGTTTCGACCGATGGTCTCGTCGCTTCGCTCTTAGATCTCCGCAAGAAATTTACCGAGACTCGTCCTGGCGAAGAATTCCCAGGGATTATCACGATTCAGGGTGATCGTCGTCTGAAGTACGAAATGTTGAACAGCATCGTTTTGGCCAGCAGCCAGGCGGGGTTTAGCGATATTAAAT
>JAYTHQ010000101.1:0-1694 GCA_043732445.1 Bdellovibrionales bacterium
TTTAAAACCGCGCCCGTTGAGCCATCGATCGCCGGGATCACAAGCTCGCGCGCCAGAAACCAACGGAGCTGCGATTCTAGTTCTTTAAAAAAGTCCTGACTCTCGCCATCGGTCCACGTTTGGCTGCCCAGCGGAATTTGCCGCTGAAGTTTGCGAAGCTCTTTATTAAAATGATTTACCGGCGAAAGTGCCGTCGCATTTTTTTCGAGCGTCGTTAAAAATCGCTTACGACGAAGCGATTTTCGAACGCCCAAACCAAAAATAAACAGAACGCCGCAGATCAGTGCGCTCGCCAGCAGCCAAAGCCAAAGTGGCCAAGCCAAAATGAGCGGATCGACTGGTCCGTAAGGTTTTCCCTCAGGGTTTGTTTTTGGATCAATGACGCTGGCGACGGTATAATTCAAATCACCAAGTCCCACGCGAACTTTATGATCGGTCAGTGCCGGGTTTTGAACTTTCCATTCCCCAGCTTGCCACGGCGTCACGATCAACGTCGCCTTCGCTTCTGTTAGCTCTCGCGTTTCGATGAGGTGAAGCGAATATTTTTGCGTGTCCCACGCCTCAATAGTTAAGCCCTCACGACTGATGGTCATGAGCGGGCCCTCACACTTGAGCATCAGCTTTTGACCCACCGTGATTTTCGCCGGTAAGTCCGTCGCTGTTTGGCCGTCGCTTGATAAACCCTTCAGCTCGCAGTTCCACTGCTGATTCATCGGGGGCGTCGCGGTAGGTTGGGGAGTTGGATTAGCGGCGGGCATTTTTCTTCCGGAAGTAGGCGATCAGAGGCTCCATGAAATCTTCGCCCGAGACAACATCAACTCTATCGATATTCGCCCGGCGGAGTTCGCTCTCGCGCTCGTTTCGCAAGCGTTCGACGTGAGCGACGTAGGCCTTTCTAAAATCCGGCGACGAGCTGTCAACGGTCATGACCGCGCCGGTCTCAGAGTCTTGCAAATCGACAAGGCCCAGGGTCGGCAATTTCAATTCTGCCGGATCTTGAATCACGACCGCGACGACGTCGTGTTTTTTAGACATCGCCTTTAAACTCTGGGCGTAGCCTTCGTCTTGAAAATCGCTAAATACGAAAACGGTCGAGCGCTTTTTTAAAAGCCCCCGCAAATGATCGACAGCGACCGAAACTTTCGTGCCCTGCGATTTTGGCTTAACGAAGTAAAGGTCTCGCAAAATACGTTGGATATGCCCACGACCTTTTTTGGGAGGGACATAGTGTTCGACTTGATCGGTGAACAACAAGAGACCCACGTGGTCGTTGTTTTTCGCGGCCGCAAACCCGAGGACCGCTGAGAGGTGCGTGACAATTTCACCTTTTAAGTAATTTCCCGAACCAAAATTTAAAGAACCCGAGGCGTCGACCACGAGCATCAATGTTAGCTCACGTTCTTCATCAAACTTTTTGATAAACGTTTTGCCAGTTCGGGCCGTAACCGGCCACGAGATCGTGCGAACGTCGTCGCCTGCGACGTATTCGCGAAACTCGGCAAAGGTCATCCCTTGGCCTTTAAAGGCCGAATGATATTGACCCGCAAAAAGCGAGTTCACGAGTTTTCGAGTGTTGATCTCAAGAAGTTTTACTTTCTTAAGAATCTCTGGAGGCAGTGCCATCATGTGTCGCTCCGCCTTCGGATTCGCTTTCGCTTTTGCTTTTGCGGCAAATGCTCTAGCCGAACGCGAAG
>JAYTHQ010000102.1:0-1692 GCA_043732445.1 Bdellovibrionales bacterium
CCGGCGTAACCAATTTGTCCGTCGATGACGCACATTTTGCGATGATCGCGCCGATTCAGTCGCGACAACAGCGCGCTGCCGCGAATTTTTCTATGATGACTGACGACGCCAAGATCGATCTTCACCCTCGACCAAAGGTTCGAAAATAAAATCGGGTGATACACGCGAGTGGCAACCCCTTGAGACTCCATAAGGGGAGCGTGCTTTTCGTACCAACCCGAAGCTCCGATACCGTCGACAATCAACCTGACTTTGACACCACGTTTGGCCGCTCGAATGAGAGTTTGGGCGACACGTTGACCAGTCACGTCTCCGCGATAAATGTAAGTCTCTAAACAGACCGATGTTTTCGCCCGGTCGATGTCGTGCAAAAGAGCTTCGAAAAACCGATCGCCATCGAGTAAGAGCCGTTCGGTCTGCCAGATTTTTTCGAGTCCCGAGGCTTCGCGTTGGGGCAAAACAAATCCTTCATGCGTGGCCCGCCACGTAAAGTGGGTAAGGACTGACGCGAATTAAATCTCGAAGAACGTCGGAATTCAGCCAACTTGACGTCGTTTCTGCACCCAGCGCCTCAGCCCCTTGCGGGTGGTCCTGGAGCAGCGCGATTGTCGGCGATGACCGTTTATCGGGTCCTTCCAAGCTCTTCGCATAGTCTATAATAGCTTCGGCAGCGGACTCACGAAAATTCTCAGTGATCACGTGGACCGTGACGCCTAACTGATGCGCCCGTTGTAACCATGTGACTGCCTCTTGTGTCAGAGCGCTCTGATCGTCGTCGATGGCGTCATCGAAGCCTGTCCAGCCGCCTCCCCATGGGTGTGCGAGCGATTGGATCCAAGCATCGAGAGTCTCGGCAGGCCGTTGCAACAAGTGAATTGAGAGTTCACGTTCTTTAGCGATCTTTAATAAGTCCTCAAACGCCTCACGCCTCGACGGGTGAAAGTCGGTGGGGAGCACGATCAAATTCGAAGGGTGAAGATCGCTCGACTGATGAGGCCCAGAGACCAAGACCGGAATTCGACTTTCGTGCAAAATCGATTCGGAAAAACTGGCGGCAAACCATCTCGCGACCAACGATCGGCCGTGCATCCCGATTGCGACAAAATTGGCCTGAAGTTCAAAAGCGTAACGTAAGAGTGCCTGAGCACAGAGAGCCGCGTCCGCCGAAGACTCAATCAGAACCGTCGGATCCTGAAACACTCCTGCTTTTCGAAACTCCCAAAGGCCATCGTGATCAAGGATCGCCATCATGTTTTTGTGAGCTAAAGACTTCAGCGCCGGGCGCATAAAACAAGAGTAACCACGTTCGGCAAAAGCCTCTTCGCTCAAAACATAGACGGGGTAAATCAGCGACTGAGGGGCGTGGAGCGCAATCGCTTGCGCTGTTTTGAAGTGAACATCCAGATTTTTAGCGAACGCATCGAGCGCCCAGACCACGGGTTGCGATTTCACACGGGCCTCCAGTCTGTCGTTAGTTTAGCCCGCGTGCGCGCCGAGGATGTGTTTCGTCTGTCGCGATTTCTGTCGCGACCGGCGCACAAAATTTGTAAAGCCGAACTGAAAGAAGGCGTTTCGGCGCTCAGCGCTTCGAGATGGTGACTTCAACGAGAGCGATCAACTCTGCGGTGTTGATTGGCTTGGCCAAGTGACCGACAAAACCGGCTGCATGAGTTTTAAGACGATCTTCATTCA
>JAYTHQ010000103.1:0-1691 GCA_043732445.1 Bdellovibrionales bacterium
GAGTTGAAAACGGGTTGAAACGAGTTTTAGCCGAGTGCCCCGAGAGTTTAAGTCTTCCGCTCCAGCGCTGGATGAGTTATCTCGAGCAAGTTTTCTCACGCGCGGAGATCCGCATCGCCGACGGAAATCCTGAAGGGATTGCCTGCATTCGGTTAAGCTCCGCCGAAAATTCGGCGGCCCGCAAGATGATTTTGCTCGGGCTGACTGACAGTGCCTTGAAGAAATCACTGTCGACTTCAATTTTGTTTTCAGATCTCTGGAGTCTCGCGCAAGAGTTTGGTTTTCACTTAGCTTCTGATGATCAAATGCAAGCCGAGTTTGAAGCACGCTGGTTGATCGAAGGTGGTAACCGCGAACTGATTTTGAGCGTGCCTGAAACCGACTTTAACGGCGGAGCCCAAGCGCCGTCTTGGCTGTGGGTCAAAGGCTCTCGCGAATCGGGTGAGGCCTCAGGCGTGACGGTGCCGTCGCCAACCCGGTGGGATGAAATTCAAAAAGGTGAGCTGGCCGCCGTCGGGCTTGAGCGGCAATGGAGCGAGTCTGAAGCAGAAACCGTTTTTCACTCGATAGCCCAAGATTTCAACGACGAGGAAATGGCGGCTTACGCGCACGGATTAGTGACCTCGCTTTCGCCTTCGCGAATTCAAGATTATCTTGAGTGTCCGTTTATTTTCGCTGCAAAACATTTATTCAAACTCGCCGATGACTCTGAGCTCGACCTCGAGGTCGATCCTCTTCGGCGGGGTTCGCTCATGCACGCCGTCTTTGAGCTTTTAACTCCCGAAGACATGCGTTTTGATTTCACCGACCAGGAGTTGTCTGCTCTGGTCGATGAAGCTCGGTCAAAAACTCATCTTGAACTTGCTGATGAACGATTGTGGCAGCCCTTAAAGGCCCGGCATGTCGATCTTGCGCGGCGCTTTCTTGAATTTGAAAAGCAGTATCGCACCGAGTTCAGTGACGTGCGCACGGTCGGCCGTGAATTTGCCGTGACCGGCTATCTCCGGCCTGCAACGGGCGAACTCGTCTCTGAGAAGTCTGCAGGCGCCGAAAGCGAGCTCATCAAGTTTTCGGGTCGCATCGACCGAATTGATTCCGATCAAGCTGGGCGGCTAGCGATTTTCGATTACAAGTCGACTGACGGTTCGGCTTCTCAGTACGGCTCATGGTTGAAAACGAATCGCATTCAATTGCTCCTCTACTCACTCGCAATCGAAAGTGGACTGACGACGCTCGATGCGCGTCCAGTTCTGGCGGCGCTGTATTACGTGGCGCGCCCACTGTCTCGTGACACCGGCTTTATGGTCGAAGGGGTTGAGCAAAATCTCTTCACGATCACAAACCGCCGAAAAAGAAATCGCCTTAGCGAAGACGCTAAGGTGCAATTATTCAATGAAGGTAAAGTTCTTGTTCAAAAGGCAGTTGCAGGAATTGCCTCGGGTCGCTTTGCCGCTTCACCAAGAGACCCAAAGACCTGTCTCGATTGCCGATGGAGTTTGTTGTGCCGCACACCACACCTGAATTCTTAAACCAACATCAGATTGTGCGCGCTGGCGCCGGCGCCGGCAAAACTTATACGTTGACTCATAAGGTGATGGATATCGCCGATCAGATTTATCAGCGCGATAAGCGCTGGCCCCGCATTGTCGTCACCACGTTTACTCGCAAAGCGACTCAAGAGCTACGCGAGC
>JAYTHQ010000104.1:0-17092 GCA_043732445.1 Bdellovibrionales bacterium
GTCGGCATGCATTTTGGTTACAGCCGGCCGACCCTGGCGCTCCCGAGCGAACTTTTACGGTTTATCGATCAAGGATCGACATCAGTAGGGTCGACATCAGTAGGGTCGAAGCGCCGGTGCAAAACGCAGTAGAGATAATCGACAGCGCTCATCACGCTTAAGACGATCGTTATGAAGAGCAGAGGGTCGGCCAACCACCAGTTCGTGAAGAGAACGAAAAGTAAGCCGAATTGAAATGCCGTCGCGACTTTTCCAGACCACCGCGGTTTCAAATGCGGAATCGCCTTTTGACGGGCCTCGAGAACAACCGATGTAGTGCCGACAGCGACAACGATGTCGCGCGCCGCGAGCAAAATAAATTGTAGAATTGTGATGCGACCTTCGTGAATCAAAATGCCGACAGTTGAAAGAATAAAAAGCTTATCGGCGATGGGATCAAGGAGTTGACCAAGAGGGGTCACTGCCAGCCAACGTCGAGCGAGAAATCCATCAAGAAATTCAGAGAGCGCAGCGGCCAGAATCAGCGGCACACGCCACGTGGCAGGAATCAGTGGAAATGCAAACGCCGCGGCGATTCTGAAAGCCGAAAGAGCGTTTGGAACGTTTCTTTTGATCGGCATCGCGCTTCCCACCCTTCGACTTTGAGTTTAGAGTCTTCAGCGCACAAAGGGCCTCAGTTGTTTGGTGAAACTTTGGACAAACCTCAGAGCCCTCTGAGTCAAATGGTCTCAGAGGGAAAGGGTCGCAAGGCGATCGCACAACGCCGAACGTGCGGGAGCATCAGAAGCGCCGGTAGGCCGAGAAGCGCGCAAAACAAAAAGAGCGATTGAAATCCGTAGTGCTCGGCGATCCAACCGGTCGTCGAGCCAAAGATCACGCGAGGCAAGCCAGTGATGCTGCTCAGAAGTGCGAACTGAGTTGCCGAAAAACGTTTGTTCGTTTGTGTCGCGATAAAAGTCACGTAAGCGGCGGTGCTCATGCCGACAGTCAGATTTTCGGCGAGCACGACGCCGGCGAGTGCGCTCACGTTGTTACCTTGAGTTGAGAGCCACGCGAAACCGAGAATGCAAAAAATCTGAAAGGTGCCAAAGATAAAGAGCGCTCGAAAGAGCCCAAACCGAATGACCCCAATACCGCCCAAAAGTCCGCCGAAAATGACGCCCCAGAAACCAAAAACTTTGACGATACTGCCGACTTCAGTATTCGTGAAATGCAGAAAGTTTTTGTAAAACGGAATGGTCATTTCGAGGGCCATGGCATCGCCGAGCTTATAGAGAAAAACGAAACCGAGAATCCACCATGTGCCTTGGCGAGAAAAAAGATCTTTGAGCGGCTCTGCGTAGGCTTGCGACAACGTTTTTGGCGGCGGAACATCGATCTTCGGCTCGCGCGCTAAAGCCGTCGTGACAACCCCGATGCCCGCGCACGCGGCCATCAATAGATAAACATCTGTCCAGGACATGTGATCGGCGAGAATTAGCGCGAGGCCCCCGGAGACTAACATAGCCACGCGGTAGCCGCTGACGACGAGCGAATTCCCCCACGCGAGCTCGATATCGGGAAGAATTTCTCGTCGGTAGGCGTCGATCGCGATGTCTTGGCTAGCCGAAAAGAACGCGATGATGAAGGCCGTGATGCCAACCGCGATGATCGCTTGTGAGGGTTCCAAAAATGCCATCACGATCAATGAAAAAATCAACGCGATTTGCGTGATCATCAGCCAGCCGCGCCGCCGACCCATGGGTGGGCTAAATCGATCAAAAAATGGTGCCCACAAAAGTTTCAAAGTATAAGGAAGGCCGACGAGTGAAAAAATGCCGATCGTCGTGAGGCTGATATGCGATTCTGCGATTCGCGCTTTTAAAGTCGAGCCGGTCAACGCGAGCGGAAGTCCGCTCGAAAAACCCATAATGAAAACGACCAGCATGCGTCGATTAAAAAGGAGTTCAAAATACTTGCGCATGACTGAAGGTGCCACCTAACGGGATTCGAAGACAAGCGGTAGCGTCACTTTTGACGGCGCTTTTTGTTTCCGGAAGCTCGCGTGGCGCAGCCACGTGGCAATGTGCTTCACTAGAGCTGACTCGAGTGCGCGATCACCATCAGCTGATTTGAGGGAATTCGTGAGTGTTTCGACTTTTGATATTTTGCCCGAAGCCTCGACCGAAAGTTTCAATGAAAGCATGCCTTGAAGGTCGATACCGTCGTTGAGCGCTTGGCCGAGCTCGCCGCTGAGATCGTCGATGACCCGCTGAAGATCTTTGGAAGTTAACGGGCCTTCAATGAATGGGCGTGGTTGCACGAACCACCCATGAATGACCAAACGACCCTCCAAGAGATCGTTGACACCTTTGACTGTTTTCACCCCGTGGGGAATGCGCGGATCAAAAACCGTGAGGCGGTTAAACTTGGCGGGCACTTCCTCGATGATATCGCCGCGCTCAAGACCGCGCGCGCTTTGAAAGCCCTGCCAATATTCGAGAATATCTTGTTTCAACAGAACCGTTTCGCCGCCGGTAAATTTGCGTTTGGTCCACGGTGTCAGCGAATAGACGAAGGCCCACGGACCGTGAGGTAAATCGCCGTGGAGCTCTTGGCCGAAGCCGTCGAGATAACAACTCATCCAGGGCGGGGAGATATCGTGGCAGCCCAGATTGCGTCGCCCCCACCAAACGAGTTCGTTGTGAAAAGTGTCGTAAACTTTTTTTGGAAAGAAGTGATAAGCGGGCGTCCGAAGGGCGGTGTACTGATTGGGCACGTGCCAATAATCCCAGACGAATCGGTCAGAGCGTGCTTCGCGCGGATCGCGAAAGCGCTCTTCGAAATGCGCACGTAAGGCTTTTGCTTCGCTGAAAAAAGAATCAATCGTCAGGAGATGCTTGTTCACCCTCCAATGAGATCTCAGCTTTTCAAAAACGTCACGTCAAAACAGGTTTCGCCGCGAGCTAAATACTTTTTCTCAAAGTGGGTTCGCGGAATGCCTGTCGGGAGTTCGCTGAAGGCGAAGGCTCGTCGTTCTTTGATCTTTAAGTTCCACTCCGTCTGTCCGTAGCTCACGGCCTCTTCGAAATAGTCAGCACTATTGGTGGCGAGCTGAACCGTTCCGCCAGGCTTCAAAACTTCGAGCAGTCGTTCAAAAAATGGCATTCTGAGCCAACGCTTGTTGGAAGCCTTCGGTTCTGGATTTGGATAGAGGAGAAAAACTCGGTCGACTGTGGCGGGCTCCAAGGCGTGCGTCACCCACCTGACGGCGTCGGCGTGTACGGGCATGAGGTTTGTGAGACGTGGGTGCGCCTCAGCTCGACGTTCAAAGCTCAGGAATTTCGCGCGCGTGTGTTCGATCGCGATCAGGTTTCGGTCAGAGTTGTCTTTAGCGTATTGAATCGGATGCCAACCGACGCCGCATCCGATCTCGAGGTCGAGCGGGGCCGTGCTCAGCTTAAAATTGGCGAGGCGGCCTGTCAGGTCGAGTGAGTTTGGGGATTCGATTTGTGCCGAATTAAATTTGCGAATGAGAGTTGCCATGAAAGTGTCAAAACTTTATTTGTCAGCTGGAGCCGAAGCTGGCCTTGATTCTGGTGGCCGTGGCGCGACACCAACACCAGAGTCGAAACGTTTGAGAATTCCACAAACGTCATGTTGGGCATTGTTGGGATTTCTAACAATTAAATTCAAGTTGAATAATCGAGACTTCAAAATCTGACACTCATTGCAATACACATCTTGTGCCGGCGAGCTGAAACACATTTTATTAATCTCATCGGCAAACTCGTTCCAGCCCTCGATAATTCCTTGAATTGGTTTCTCGCTCTTTGCTCGCAGCATGAACGAAATTTGTTTTCCATCAGGGTCGGCCTCTTTTGCCAAAACAGCGCATTCAGTCGTCGCGTTCGGGCCAGGTTTCACGCATAGCGGCGTTTTATTATCGGCCGACGTATTAAAGACGTAGGGGTTACAGATGATCTCGTTCGGTTTGCAAAAGAAGTTTTTGACCGCGGTCTTGTCGTCTGAGCCGTCGTAGTTTTTGCAGGTCAGGCGATTGACGCAGAACTCATGCTGGGGCTGGCAGTTGCCCGCTTGCTTGAGGCTGTTTTTAAAATGGCTGAGGTTGCCGCCGTAAAGACAGTGCGGCGTGGTCTTATCAGAATAGTATTTTACTCTTGCCGCGCTAATGGTCTCGGCACTGCATTTTTTCGCATCTGGCTTTTTGGGCAGAGCGCACGTTTGTAAACTAGAATCTTCCTTTTCATCAAACTGAGAAAACGTCTCTTTGCTCACATCAAACTGAGCCGATGCTCGCGTGCGGTCGTCATGATCGTTGTCTGGGTCGAGACGCGTGACGGCTTCTGCGACCTCTGAAGCGGCGCCCGGAGGCGAGCGGTTTGATCTTTCTTTCAGTTGCGGTGCTGTTGCGTGTTGACGAAGAGGCTCATACTTTTCTGCGCTCGCCACTTTTTTCGGGTGCGGTTTTGAAGCGAGGCCGATCGATTTTAGATGTTTCAGATACAGATTATGAGGTAGCGGTAAAACGCAGACATTCTGGCGACCGACTCGGCCAATCCATTTGTAACCGAAGTGGCAGGTAGAGGGCTTCTCAAGTGGACTCTCGCATTGAAGTGTTCCACCGGTCTTACGGAGTGCTTCGATCATGCTCGGATTCTTGGTCACGCTGGGTGGACAGTTATAGCCGTTCTTGAAAGTCGCAGCCCAGAGTTTGGAATCGGCGGCCTTAAAACCCGGCTCCGCGGCTTCAGCTTTTTCAATAAACGTCTTTAAAAATAAGAGCCGAGCCGATTTGCCTTTTGTATCGTTAAAACTCTGTGCCCGCGACCGTTGCTCAATTTCAAGCTCGACGATCGCTTCGCGCAGGCCCAGCAAGTAGTGCGCACGAGCCGCTGAAGAGAGGCTCACGAGTTCATTATATGAAATTACTTTCGCGTAATCTTCGGCCGACGAAGACGCGATCGCAGAGGCGTTCGCGATCAGAATCAAGGCCAACGCAAAAAACGTGATAATAAATGTTCTGACAATGGCCGATCGCATGTCTGCTTATCGGACGAATGCCCTAAAATATTTCGACTTGGGGAAGAACGCTATTCAGCGAGACAGGTGTCTCAAGATGAGATCGTGTTGAGCCAAACTCTCTTGGGGTCATCGCGATCGACAGGCCAGGCTGTCCATTTCGGTTTTGCCATTCGCGAGACCTCGATCGCGGAAACGAGATTTTTAGCTATGACGGCAAGATCGTCGAGGCACCAGAAATCGTTTTTAAGTGTGTTTGAGCCATCGCTGTTTTCAAGCGCGGCTTGAGTGGCGAAAGAGTAGGTCATCGCAGACATCGGCGGCACAAATAATCCAAACGTGTTTAGAACGCCTTGCAGCCGACTTAAGACCTCTTTGCCGCCGACCGAATGCATGGTGATCAAAGCAGCCGCAGGTTTACCGAATAAACACGGATTGCCTTCAAGCTCCGTCAGCGTTTCAAAGAATTTTTGCAGTGGTGAACCCCACGAATCCCAGTAAACGCCAGAGGCAAAAAGAAAGGCGTCGGCATTTTGAAAATCCTGTTTGTTTGGCGGACGTGCCGATGTCAAATGCCGAAGGTCGATTTCAACCTGAGAATCAGACTGTGTCAGAGCTTCGCAAAAAAGCGTGATCGCTTTTGCCGTATTACCCAGCTCGCCGCCAAGGCTGCCGTTTACGATCATTAATTTCATAGGTGCTACGCTACGGGAGGCCGCGACGTAGGTCTAGTCACTCGTGGAGGTGACTTAGCTTTTTCTGACGAAGTGAATCACACTCTGTCTCTATGTCAGAACCAAAATTGACCGACGTGACGAAGAAGAATCGTGAGTTTTTAGACCCGCTTCACAGCGATCGAGGCGGAATTTACGGATTTGCGGAGTCAGTTTTGCGGCGATTTAAGAATCTCGTCCACTTCGCATTGATCATCCCACTCGCGATTTCAATTTGCCTTTCGATCGGCCTTTCGGCCACGCCCGGTATCGCGCTCTACCGCGGTTTGATGTCGTGGGTGGCCGGTTCCTCGTTTTGGGTAGAATGTTTTGTGATGGGAGTCGCCTCCGCTCTAGGGTTCATCGTGTTTGGGCTCAGCCTTTTGGTTGTGATCCCGTTTGCGAACCTCCTGATCGGCAGACGACTTCACCCGTGGCGCGGGCCCTACTATTCGCTCGAGGCAATCCGTTGGTACCTGCACAACGCGTACACCTACATTCCGCGTTATTTGTTTCTTGACCTCGTCACGCCAACTCCGTTCAGCATCATGTTTTATCGTTTGATGGGAATGAAAATTGGTCGCGGAACGGCGATCAACACCACAAACATCTCAGACCCTTCGTTGATCCAACTCGGCAAGAGGGTGACAGTGGGTGGCTCGGCGACGTTGATCGGTCACTACGGTCAAGGCGGTTTTCTTGTTTTAGCTCCGCTCATCATCGGCGACGGAGTGACGATTGGTCTTAAGGCAACATTGATGGGTGGAGTGATCGTTGGTGCTGGCGCAAAGATTTTGCCGCATTCGGTTGTTTTACCGAAAACGGTGATTCCCGACGGCGAAACGTGGGGCGGCGTGCCCGCACGCAAGATCGACTAGGCTATTTTTTTAATTTGATCGAGCTTCGACTTTGCCACCGCGAGTTCGTGGCGAAGGATCGCATTTTCTTTGCGAAGTTCTTCAACACGTTTTCGAAGGGCCGGGGCCTCGGCCGAGAGACTTTCGGGCGGCTCGCTCTTTGGCGTTGCGCCCGCGGCCTGAAGAATGGCAATTGGCGAATACGAGTGAACTAGTTTCGGTTTCGAATCGGGCCCGCTTGGTCGCGCGAGCTGATCGTCAATGTTGTCTTCGATCGCTAGAGCCGGATCGCATTTTTCGAATCGAATCTCGCCGTCGATTCCCATCTTTCGGACGCGCTCGATGATTTTCGTATGGGTTGCCGAGACCTCGCCGTCGGTCGGAACCTTGTCGGCGTACGTGTCGTCAATTTTACGACGCCGGCCATGCGAGACAAAACTATGAAGACGAGTTTTCAAGGGCTCGGCCGCAGCACTGATTGCGACGGCGACGGTGAGATCCTGAAGCGTACCGAAAATGAGCGTAAGCGATTCATCGTCCCAGCCCAGGATGCGTTCGATGCTGAGCATTTTGAGTCGGACCAGTTCCGCCCAAACACGGTCTTCGCTAGCGACCGTATCAAGAAGCTTTTCTTGTTTTAAAGGAGGGCACGTTTCGATCAGAGCCACGAGCTGGATGAAGCCGCCCGGTTTTCTAAATCGCTCTAACATCGCCATGCGAAACGTCTCCTCGGTATGGCAACTCTTCGGCAAAAGAGTAGTTAAACTGACCTAATTTTGTGTGAAACTTTCTAAACTGTCTCGAAGTGATTCGAAATTAGCTGCTGGCGGAGGAATAAAAGCTTAGGGCAAAGCGCCAGAACCTCGTCGAAATGTAGACGAATAAGACGGCCAAAACTATTGAGCTGAGCATTAATATTGGCGACGGCGGTTCAAGCAAGAGGCGAGTCGGCACGCTGGCAATAAAGCCGACGGGGATTAAAGACAGAACTGTATAACGTAACCACGGCGGATAAACTGCATCAGGCCGAGTTCCTAATTTATAGAACTGCCACCAAACGTAATTGATATTTTCCGCGCGCGTAAAAATTAACGCAGACGCTGAGAAGAAGAATCGAACTCCGTAGACAATCGCCAGCGAACACGGAAGAGAAAATATGAGAAAGCCTAAACGCCAAAACGAAAAGGTTCCGGGCAGCTTTGAAAGAGCCCAGCCAAGATAAGCGGCCGTCAGAAAAATATTAAAGACGTAAGGTGTCGAGAACCTTTGAAAGCTCAGCATGAACTGTGAATTGACCGGCTTCGCGAGCAAGAGATCGAGCTCTCCCTTTCTAACTTTGTCGGAGAGCTTATCGAGATTTTCCTGAAAGATGAGCATCCAGAACGAATCTTCGAGAAAGAGCATGCCCATAAATACGCGTGTTGTAATAAGCGTCCAGCCTGCGATCGAAGACGTTTGCCGAAAGAGAACTTCAAAGACGGAAAGCTGAGCGGCATACCAAATGATGTCGGTGACAATCTTGCCGACCAGGTTCATCCGGTACTCGAGATCGGAAATCGCGCTGGCACGAAAAAATGACCAGATCAGCGCTGCATACAGCCGAGCCATTTTCATGCGCCCGTCCCGGAGTAAGTGCGACGACCCGCTGTCCAAATGAGAGCTGCAAATGAACCTAAAACAACCAGACCGATGCTGATCGAAATGAAACCCTGAATCACGACCGAAAGATCAACGCGACCCGTGATATAGCCGACCGGTATGTAGACGGCATTTGCAAACGGGAGCGCGATAAAAACGTGACGAAATGGTTCAGGCAAAAGATCGAGCGGAAAAAGCTCGCCGCCTAAAACCCAAAGAGCAATATTTTTTCCGAGCGTCAGCGAATAGACACGGTTGAAGAAAAACCCAAACGAAGCGAGCGCAAAGGAAAGAGTGTGAACAAAGACCAAATAGAAAAGTGTCAGGAAACACGCGAGCGGCAGACGAGCGAGAATTGTCGGCCCCGAAAAATACCGAACAATCACGACGGGAATGAGAACGGAGCTAAAAATAATGAGAGCTTTATAGCCCATGAACTGCCCGAGGTAATATTCGTAAAATGAAATCGGTCGAGACAGCACGCTGTTGACCGATCCCGACTCGATCTCTTCCATCATCTTGTATTCGTACATCCAGTTTGCACTATTGCGTGCGAAGAAGGCCGCCCAAAGAGCGTAAGCAAGATAATTCGCGCGCGAGAACCCTCCGAGCGTACCTGTCGCCGTCGAGGCTAAAATAGCCGACCATAATGTGACTTCAATTAACGCGGTCATCAGCGGCTGGATCACCGCATCCGTGAAAAAATTAAAGCGGTACTCAAGTTGCGAGAGGATGGCCATCCTGGCGCAGCCGAGAATCCTTCTCCAGAAACTTGCGAATGACGTCTTCAAAATCAGCCTCTTCAATTTTTAGATCTAGAATGCTCGCGTGACTCATAATTCTTTGAATCGCGAGGGCGAGTTTTCGTTGCGGAAGTTCAGCTTCAAAGGTGAGGGCGCCCGGCGAGAGAATCACGCCCGGTGCAATGTCGAGCGGGTAGGCGGGACCCTTTTCGAGCGTGAGAGACAGTTTCTGCATCGGCTCAGCCGTGCCCATGAAGTCGAGAACGGTGCCGTCATAAACGATATTACCTTTGCTGATCAAGAGCAGTCGATTGGCGAGTTTTGAGATATCGTCCATGTAATGGCTCGTCAAAATAACGGTCGGGCGCTCGCGCTTGACGTAATCGGCCAAAAATTCGCGAATATTTGTTTGCGCAACAATGTCGAGACCAATGGTTGGTTCGTCGAGAAAAAGAACTTTGGGTTTGTGTAAAAGGCTGCCAATGATTTCCATCTTCATGCGTTCGCCGAGAGAGAGTCTGCGCAGTTGTACATTGAGGAGCTCGCGGCATTGGAGAACGTCGGCGAGCTCAAGCACGCGTCGTTTTGCATCTTTGCTGTCGAGATCGTAGATGCGTGTCAGCAGATTGAAACTGTCGGCGGCCGGGATGTCCCACCAGAGTTGGTTCTTTTGTCCGAGAAGAATGCTGACTTGCCTTAGGTAGGCCGCTTGCCGCTTTGCCGGGTCATAGCCTAAGACACGCGCGGTGCCTTGCGACGGAGTAATTAGTCCGCAAAGAAGTTTCAGGAGCGTTGTCTTACCCGCGCCGTTGCTGCCGACAAGGCCAATGATCTGGCCACCTTCGATTTTTAAATTTGTCGGATGAAGCGCAACTTTTTCTTCGTGCTGACGGTTGAAAAAGCCTTTCAGCGAATTTAAAACGCCTTCTGATTTTTTATAGGTCTGGTACGAGCGCATCAGGCCGTTCGTTTCGATCACGAGGTCCATTATTTAACTCCGCCCTCGGCTTTGCGCCTTCGCAACAAACTCACTCATTCCACATTTTAGCTTGGAACTGAGGTGGCAAGCAAGGTACGACCATTCAGGTCAAATTCGAAAGGTCTGAACACATGTCACTACGTGGAAAAAGCGCTGTCGTTACGGGTTCAACGAGTGGAATCGGTTTAGGAATAGCGAGGGCCTTGGCGCACGAAGGCGCAAATCTCACGCTAAACGGATTCGGCGACCGCAAAGAGATCGACGAACTGGTCGTCTCTCTGGCAAAAGAATACGGCGTTCACGTCGAATACTCGCCGGCTGATATGAGCCAGCCGGCAGATATTCGTAAGATGATTGCAGATCATGAATCAAAATTTGGCGCCGTCGACGTCCTCGTGAATAACGCCGGTATCCAACACGTGGCGCCCGTCGACGAATTCCCTGACGAAAAGTGGGATGCAATCATCGCGATTAACCTGTCGTCTAACTTTCACGCAATCAAAGCCGCTCTCCCGAAAATGAAAATGCAGCCTTGGGCGCGCATCATTAACGTTGCCAGCGTTCACGGCGTCGTGGCGTCACCGTTTAAGAGCGCTTACGTTTCGGCAAAGCATGGTGTTCTTGGTCTCACAAAAACAGTCGCGCTCGAGCTCGCTGAAACCAACATCACTTGTAATGCGATCTGCCCAGGTTACGTGCGAACGCCGCTTGTTGAAAAGCAAATCGATCAACAGGCCGAGGCTCACAAAATTCCACGTGACCGAGTCATTCGTGAGGTCATCTTAGCTTCGCAGCCAAAAAAGGAATTCGTTGAGGTCGAAGCGCTCGGGTCGTTAGCGGTTTTTCTTTGTTCAGAAGCGGGCAAAGCCGTGACCGGCGCGAATTTCAATATAGACGGTGGCTGGACGGCTCGCTAAGACCTGTTCGGCTCTCCTCCACGGCTCCATCGCGATAACACCTTAGCACGTCGAAACCAGCAATCATCAGATCCGTCTCGCAGCCACGCGCGAAATAATTGATTTCTATTTTCATCAATAACGAGATCCTGATCGCGATCGTCTCAAAAACTGCCGTCGGGCGTTCCAAAAGTAGACACATCCAAAGTCGAAATCCTGAGTGGAACTTCAGTTGTCAGTCAAGTTCGGCCTCGCTCAAGTCGAAGAGACATCTATGAGTACCATCAAATGTTTTAAAAAAGGCGAGAGTCTGTTTCGCGAAGGCGAAGCGGCTAAGATGATCTACCTGATTCAGTCTGGGTCTGTAAGTCTTCAGGTTCAACGGCAAAAACAGGCCATTGAGTTATGCATGATCTGCTCGCCACAAATCGCTGGAGAACACGCGCTGTCTGGAGTTTTATCGCATCAGCACTCGGCGATCGCGTTGACCGAGGTGAAGGCAATCGAGCTCCCGGTTGAAGCGGTCAAGGCTCAGATCGAAGCTTCATCGCAACTCGCGAAGGTTTTAACGAAAGGTCTTTCGGATAAGCTCCGCGTCGTGATGAAGGAGCTTCAGTCGATGAGGCTCGACCGCGACAACACTCCGTGTCCGCCAGATCAAACTGCTAAAATTTTTGCCGCACTTTACCACTCTGCGCGTTTGAAGGGTGAGGCGAAATCAGATGGTTTGATCACTGCGAGCTGGCCCGCCATGAAACAATATGCACAACGCATGTTTCTCGAATCGCCAAAGCGCCTCGAGCAAGCCGCAAATATTTTCGTGAAACTCGGCGCAGCCAAATTTGAATGGGTAAAAAACGAAGATGAGCCCGATGCACCCGAAGAACTCGGTTTCATTCATTTCATCGACCTCAACCTCGTTGAGCAGTTCTTTGAGTTCTTTCAATATTATCATTTTAAGGGCGGAAAAACCGAGCTCTTGAAAACCGATGACCGTGTCATGCAGTTAACTCGGATCTTAATTGAACTTGGCCTTTCTGAGACCCCTGATCGCAACGGCATCGTTCGCCTCGATTACGGGAAACTAGTTGATCACGTCAAAGCAGTGACGGGCCTCCAGCTAAACGTGGATCACTTCGGTCTTCTTGAGAGTAAAGGCTTGTTTGTTAAACGCCAGTCGACAGATCAGGGTATTTGGCTTCAATTTGAGTTGAAGGAATTTGCTCAGACTTCACGGGTGTGGCGTGTTCTTCGTGAAGTCGAACGCTGGAACGAAAAAGGCTCGGTCGATCCGAAGGAGCCAGTCAACGAGGGTTTCGCGAAGATCCAAAAGTCGACTTTTGGCGACTGTCCCAGCTGCCATCAGCCTCACGAGGAAAACGCAAAGTTCTGCTCAGAGTGCGGGACCAAGATTCAGGCCGCAGCCTAAATTAGCGGGCGAAGTGGGCGATCGTTTCGAAATGGCGGCTCTGCGGAAATTGATCGACAATTGAGAGCGTCATTAAACGATAGCCCATTCCAAAAATTCTTTCGCTGTCTGCCGCGAAGCTTTCTGCAAAGCACGACACGTACAAAATCTGTTCTGGTCGGTTCTCAAGTGTCGCTTGCGCTAAGGGATCAAGAAATTTCATCAAGCCCGATCTCGGCGGATCGACAAAGAGCAAATTGACCGCCGAAAAATCTAAACCGTTTGCACGGTCACCTTGATAGTTTCCAGTGTGGAGAGTGACACCGTTCATGTTTTGTTCGCTTAGTGTGCGCGCGAGACCGGTTAGCGCGAGAGCGTCGACCTCGTAAACATCGACCGACTGAAATCGCGAGGCGAGCGGGAGCGTGAAGTTGCCGATACCCGCGCCAAATTCTGCGGCCTTGGAGCCGCCCGAACCCACGCAACTCATGACCTCATCGATTAAAATACGGTTCGTACCGAACCCTGGCTGCGTGAAATTTCCGATCGTCGTGTAGAGTGGTATGGACTGAGCGTCGATATACGTCTCAAACCACGGATACAGAACGGCGTCGCCGAGTTTCAATTTGTCTGTCAATCCGTCGTCTTGTCGAACAAGGCGCTTTCGCTTCTGTCCGATCTCGACAATCACGTTTTGCGACAATAAAGATTCAAGCGTCGTGCGTTCGGCGAGCAGATTTTTAATATCGAGGTTGGCAAAATCCAACCAAACACCACGCTGACCATCGGGCGCGACGCGGAGGCGAACGGATCCGCGCTCGATTGGAAAATTAATCTGACGAAAATCTTGAAACCATTTTTCGAGCGCTCCCGAAAGTTGAGGGCACCCCTGAAGATCAACGATCCCAGTTTTGAATCGATCGAACAGACCAAGTCTCTGCGTGCCGTTCGTTCTTCGATCGATCATCAGATCGACGCGGTCTCGCGAGGATCCAGTACCGACTGAGCGGATTTGAATCTTCTCGGGAAGCGGCGAACGCACCTTCAGGCGTTGCCAGACTTCACGTAACGATTCGATTTTGAGCGCGTGTTGTTCGCCAATTGGCTTCAAAAGCCAATCGCAGCCTGAGCAGACCGAAGCGTACGAACAATTGAGAAATTCCGAAGACATCCCCGAACTTGCGGTGTGCGCGGAGGTCCATGCAAGACGTATTTTTTGACCGAGGCCAGTTTGACCCTACTTCTGAAAGCCTGGAACTTTTTACTATCGTTCATTCCATAAACGATGTCGAAATCGCCTCTTTCATGGAACTTAGCACTGGCTCGATCTTCGCTAACACTTCCACCGTCTACCAACATCGTTCGTCAGAGGGGATCTGAAAAGTGATGCGAGCCCGTTTTACCGCGATCGTGTGTGCGGCACTTTGGATGGTGTCGGTGACGTCTGCAGCACTGGATTCTGCTGACGTCTTACCAGAGCACATCAATTCGCCGGCCGTTAAAATCGGCGTTATTTCGGGCCTTGGCCAACGCTACGGAAGCGATGGTTCGCTGATGAGTCTCGAAGATGCGAACTCGGTCACATTCGACGCCCAAAAGCTCGTTTCGATTGAGCCAAGAGCGCAACAGTTAATCGGCGTCTTGAATCAATTCCCGAAAGCTTACGGGGATGCGCTCACTCTCGGGACTTTGCATATCGACGTCACTCCGCAGGTCAACTACATCGCACCTGTTCACGCTTACGGCCTCACTAGTAAATGGACGGTTGCCGTCGGTGTTCCGGTTATTCACTATCAAAGTAAAGTAGCGCTTTCTCAAAGCGGCTCGAACGTTGATGTCCTAAAAAATAAGCTCGGACTGTCTCCGGAACTTGTTTCGGCCTTCAATGAGTTAAGCGGCAGCCTCGTCGATAGCGCGCAAAAAGAATTGGCCGTCCGCGGTTACAAACCTCTCGTGAACCACGACACGACTTTCCTTGGCGACGTTCAGCTCGTTTCTCTTTACCAAATTTTTAACAACAAAAAAACCGCCCTCCTCTCAAGGACGGTTTTCAATTTACCGACCGGACCGAAAGGTGATCCGGATGACTTGACGGATTTGAATACCTTCGGTGCGACGTCGATAGACGAAGTCGGTGTTCTCACGCACATGATTAATTCAAAGTTTCGCGTCTCCGGTATCGCGACACTTCGTTACAACGTACCAGACCGCCTCGAAAAGCGTGTTCCAACCAACTCTGATGACGCACTTCCCGACGCGAGTACCAAAGAAATGGTCGGTCGCAAAACGGGCGACATGGTTCAATTGGGCGTTAGCACGATGTATTGGTTCTTAAATCGCTGGAGCGCGGGAGCTGGTCTCGATTTGATGACGAAAGCCGCTGATACCTTCAGCGGTGACCGCGGTACACGTTACGATTTGTTGTCGAGCGGCACGAATGCAACGTCGGCGACGATGCGTCTAGGTGTGACGTACGACACCATTAACGCATATCTCGCCAAGCAGGCGTTTATGCCGGGCATGATTACTTATACTTATTCTGACGTCATTCGTGGTTTGAACGTCGCTCGTCAAACTACGCATGAACTTTGGTTCACGATGTTTTTTTAAGGCAAGGTTGAAAAATGAAGAATGCCATGAAGAGCTCGCAACAAATTATCGATTTAAGAACTCTCGCGGGTCTGGCGCTGACGTTCGCGAGCCTTGTTGCACTTTTAATTCTTGTTTCGTGCGCTCCCAAACCAGTTCAACGGATTTATCCTCAACCTAAAACCGATTTCGGTCCAGACCAACAGGATCCTGACTTAGGTTTAGACCACCCAGCAACGACGGCGTCGGTTACCAGCTCGCAATTGCTCTGGAGTGGAGCTGTCGACTCGGGCCGAGTTTTTCGCTTCGCAGAAACGATGAACAAATTGGGAGCGCAAGAAAACCGAAAAACGTTGACGGAGCTCGGTCGCAGGGTCGGCGATGCATTTTATAAATCAAAAGGTACTTCGACTTCGAATGCTTTTGAGAATTCGCTCTACATTAGCGCCGCGATCGGCGGAACCAAGGACGACATCCTTCCGTTGATTAAGGCAAACGATCAGATGCTCGCTGACCAGATTCCTTTAATCGAGGGTGTTTTGGCGAAAATCTCTGCGCGCTTTGATTGGCCGTCGGCAACGACGCTGCCGGGCGATTCGCTCGCTTCGGCAAAGGCGTTTGCCAAAGAGTTCCGCGCTCAAGCGGCTGACAGCAAAATTAATCATGATGTCTATGAGGCTATCGTGAGTTCGCTTCGCGATGATTTTTTTCCACTGATCAACGGATTGAGTGAAGAAATCGATTCGATTTTAGCTGAGCCGCGATCGGTTATCATGATCCAGCGACTTAAGGCTGTCGTAAAGAAATTCGACGTCAATCTCGGTGACGACGCAATGAAGATGTTAGATCGCGCAAGTGATGTCATGGTGCAGATCGAAGCGATCCAAAAAAGTCACGATGCGCTGACAGTGATCGTCGAGCTTTGGGAAATGACCGATCCGCTCAACCGAGAAAAGACGTTCAAGCCTGTTTCAGAGTCTCTGTACAATTATCTCAATGGTAAAGGCCCGGCCGATCTGGCCTGCGTGAAAAATCCGAATTGCTTAAATCCGTTGATTCTTTTACCGAAAAAAGTCGCCATCTTACCGTCCATCCAGAAATACGGCATCGATAAATTAAAAGCCGATCTCGACAAAGCCGCGCATGACTCTTTGATTAAGCAGATTTCTGAACAGATCGCCGTGTTTGTTCCGACAATTCCAAAGGCGATTAGCGAGAAGGTCAGCGGTCAAATCGCGTTGATTCGTAAAAAACTAGCCGACGTAAAGGCTGATTTCCCTGGGTTCATCAAAGGCATCGCGGTTGAATATGAAAAGCAGAATTTATTAAATGACCCTAGTGACGAGAGTGTGAGGCTCAAGGGCCTTGAGGCCAGCCAAGTCAACGTGCTGGTCGGCGCACGTGAAATCAAGATCACGCCCTTTGAAACTGCATCGAACGTTACGACGGGCGGCGAAGTCATTGGCGCGTCGATGGCCTACGCGGCTTCGGTTTGGACTGCACAAAGTTTATCGAAGATTGGATATCAAAAGTCGGTTTTGTCGCAGATCAATAAGATGTTGGCGCTGGGTGGGTTCATCACGCCAAATGGAGAGACGTATCCGTCGTTGTCTTTGTCTCTGGATGTGAAAAAGCCGCTCGATCACTTCAACGTCAGCAACGCCGTGAATGGTGGCCAAACGGGCTACGCGGTGCCTGATGCCTTTTTGGTGAATCAAGGTTTCAACGGAAGCTTTAGTGATGGCGGTAAAAGCGTGAGCATCCTGGCTCAAGCCGAGCTTTTGCGAGGATTAGGCGCGATGGTTCGTTACTTCCGCGATTGGGAAAAGAACGGCTTCGACTCTTCGCTTGGTGCAATCCAAATTGGTAAACTGATTAAGGGGCTGCCCGCAGGGAGCGTGAAACAAAAGCTGTTTCCGAAAGATACGTTTTTCTCGCTCGCCGTCGCTAACGGCGCCGCGATTCTGGAGAATATGACGAAGGAACTTTCGCCGGTCTTTTTAATCGACATTAATCGCGAGGTCTCATGGGCTAACGAACGCGATGACGATGATGCGCCGGCAACAATGGCCGGCTTGGTCGATATCGTGAAAGGTCAGAGAACAAATACTGTCCACGCCGCAGACGCCGCGCGTTTTTTGCTGGCGGTCGCTGAGTTCTTAGATGCGTCGACAGGAATCGAAAAAACGCAGTCGGCGCCGCTTTTAAAAGCCGGCGCTGATGGTCAACGGCCGGTCGACATGATCG
>JAYTHQ010000105.1:0-5882 GCA_043732445.1 Bdellovibrionales bacterium
TACAGCAAAAAGGCAGCGCCCACTTCGTCTGAAGGTGGATTGCTGGAGCTTTTTTTGTTTGCAGTTTTCTTTGTGGTCGTTTTTAGCGTGATCGCTCGCTCCGCGCATGCGGCGCAAGCGCAAGCGCAGCCGGCGGCGGCGGCGCTATCGGCTTTTCCGTCTGAACCCATCGACTCAGAAAAATCAGTTCATCCCATTGGCGAATCGACGAACCTTCCGTCGACCGCTTTACCTGACGCAAATATCGGTGCCGGTTTGCCAGAGCCAGTTTCGAAAACTTTCGGCTGGACATCGAGATTCACAATCGAGACAAACCAGAACGTCAACCAGGCCGAGACGAAATCTTACGGCGGCTGGTATCAGGTTGCGACAGGTTACACAGATCAGCACACCGGCTTGGCTGCTGGCGTGAGCGTCGGCTGGTTTCAAGAATACACCAACGTCAAAGACGATGGCAAAAGTGGCGATCTAGATAATCCAGTCTTGACGCTCTCGAAGACGTGGACCGAGGGAACAGACTTCAGGAGCAGAATTTTTGATTCGGTCACGGTGGGATTCGTCGGCGTTATCGGCGCGAGTTACGAGTCTTTGGTACACCGAACTTATTTAGGTGGTATCGGACCTTCGGTCGCGGCTGCTAAAACACTTTTCGGCAAATTCCATCTGGGGCAAATGTTCGGCTACTCACGGGCTTTCTATGGTTACGATATTCGCGACGATGGAACGGTGAATTCTCCAAACGCTATCAAGAGCAAAACGGATCTGTCTTTTGATCTCACTGACAAGCTTGCCGCTTCGCTTTCGACGCTTCTGACGTACTCGCTGAGTTTTCAAAATGTGGGTAAGTCAACGGAGCTCTCGTCGATCTCGCTCGACTATTCGCCGACGAAAGCGCTGGGCATTTCGCTTGGTGTTTTGACCGCGCGAGGAACCATCGCTGACGATGGTCAATCGAACCGCATCGCCCTCTACGACGTTGGCGGCGCTCTGGGCTTCTTAGATTTAAGTTTAGGTTTTTGAGTTTCAGGTTTTAGTCAGAAGGGACGTTACGGTCATGAGAAACACAGCGCACGCAAGCTTCCGGGTAGTCACATTAGCCGTCTTCGCACTCGCGATGGCGTCGGGTTGTACAAAAAGCAAGGAAGACAAGAACACCGTAGCGGCCAACTTTGGAAAAGACGCACAAGTCGCGAAGTCATTTTTTGTTGGCAAGACATTTCATCTATCGCGCGGAACCGAAGACGCCGACTCAGACAACACCGTCGGGGCAACGCCCGGCATGTCAGATGATTTTGGTTTGGTTCAAGCGCGCATCACTGAAGATGAAATTCAGTTCGTTTCGACATTTGATCCAGGCGGGCGCGAAAGCACGATGAAGATCGTGGCGTCGTACCCGATCACCAAGCAATTTGATATTATCAACGAGACAAACGATTTCGGCGAACGAACCAACAAAGTCGTTGAAGATGAAAAACATGCCTGGAACAAGCGCGCGTACATGCGCGTCGATTGGACCAAGCCGTTGACGTCACTTTCGAAGTTCGCGGCGGGCCTTGATTCAAAGCAGGCTAGCGGCGGAGACGACGCTGGAAAAGCGCCGCCTCTCACCGAAGAAAACACCGTTCTTCTTGAAGAACCAAAATATGAGCCCGATCATTTTAGCTTCTTGGTAGAAACGTCGGTAAAAAGCGATGACAAGGGCACGTTCGTATTTCCGATGTCGGAAACGGCATCGCCTGCGTTCCGAGTTGTTTACCGCACGCATTTATTGGAAGCGAAAGCGTCTGACTTCAGGCCGGTGCCTTACACGCTCGATGATTTCAACCGCTTCGGATTCTTTTTCACGCAGCAAAACTTCCAGGATCCGCGGGGAATTCTTGAAAAGAATATTCACTTATTCGCCAACGTTCACAACGTTTGTGAGCCGGGGCAAAATGCATCGTGCTCGACGAACAAAATCCGTTGGGTTCTTTCAAAAGATTTTCCTGATAAATTTAAAGCCGTTGCACGTCGAGTTGTCGCCGAGTGGAACAAAACATTTCAAGACGATCTGGGTCGGGCCGACAATGTCGTGTACCTTGACGAAACTGCCGAAGCCACGATCTCTGACCCGAGCCAAAACGTTTTGGCCTATTACCCGAACCGCACGAAGTCTGGCTTGTTAGGCGTCGCTCAGTGGGTGAGTGATCCGCGCTCAGGCGAGCTAGTCGGCGTTCGCGCCACTATTTACGGCGATGGTATCGATTATGAAGTCGCGACGGTTGATGACATGATCAATATCATTGTCGCTAAGGGTGACCCGCTCGAAACGGTGTTCGGTACAACCGCGTTCGGTACGGCGCCTGGCGACGTCTCGCCTTACACCGATAAATCGGCAATCGCACAATTCGTTGCGAATCGTCGTGCCTTGGGGCTCGAGAGGATTCGTCCTGTCACAGACGGCGGCGGCGGCGGCCTGTCTCTTGGGGCGACCCTGGCAAACACGCGGCAGGCGCTTTCGACATCGCCAGCGAAAGCAAATATCCGGATGGCGAAACTCGCCGAGTCCGCGCCTGACGTCTTTGCAGTTCAAGAACTTTCGGTTCTTGGTAATATCCCGCGCGCGACCGATTTCCCTTCGACCGTCGAAGGTATTGCGATGCCGAATTTGAACGGCCTTGAGCAGTCATTGTTCATGTCGACAAAAATGTCGGCCGATAAGGCGAAAGTCTTGCGCGACGCCGAGTCGGGAATTCACGGGACAGAGCTCGTCGAAGAGGCGGCGATCCGGTACCTCATGAATTACTTAACCACTCATACGCCAGCTGAGCTCGATCAAAATCGTCAGATGGTTGAGAATCAAATTGCGCAGGAGACCTTCTACACAACGGCGCTTCACGAGATGGGTCACACGTTCGGTTTACGTCATAACTTTGCTGGCTCAGCCGATAAAAATCACTACGCGAAAGAGTACTACGCAATTAAAGCGGATCTTGCCTCGAAACAACCGACGCACGTGAAAGAGGATCTCGATCCTTACGCGAGCTCGTCGATCATGGACTACGGCCGTGATTTCTATTCGCAAAAAGCGGGTCTTGGACCTTACGACCGTGCAGCGATTAAGTACGCTTACAATCGTTCGGCGAATAAGACGACAGACAAAGATTTAAATCCGGTCAATCCGTACCTCTTCTGTACCGACCATCAGGTCGACGAGAGTATTCTTTGCCGACGCTTCGACAAAGGTGCGAACGTATCGGAAATCACCCAAGCGAACATCTTGTTCTACAACACGAATTTCGCGCGCATGCACTACCGCCGCGGCCGTTTGTCGCCGAACTTGCAGCAAGGGTGGGGAGCTCCAGGTGCATTGATAAATTCGCTTTTGACGCGCGTATTTATTCCGACGCGTTTAGTGATGGATGAGTTCTTGTATTCGTTCATCGTGGCAACGCCGGCGGCGGGACCAGGTTATTGCTCGCTAAAGTTCATTAAGGATTCGGTCGACGCGGGCGAAATCTCGGATATCTGCGGTGATGGCACGGCAGATCCTCGTCAAGCTATGGAAGCAGCGCACGTTGATCCAACGAATGTCTTGGGAACACTCGTGAACGCACTGTTTGTGTACGATAATCAGACGGGTCAGATCTTGGGTCTCCACAAAGATTCATCCGAGTTCCGCGCGTACGGTTTGGCCGATTTGCTCTTCGCAAATATGGAAGCGCAGACTTTTTTTAGCACGGTCATCGGCGCTCCAGAACCAGGCACCTACATTGCTGTTCCTAGCAAAGACGCGAACGGCAAGGAGGTCTTTAAGCTCGAGGCCCTCGACAAAGATTTGCCAACGATCGACGAAAAGCTGAAAGCCTTCGACGCGGCCAAAGGCATTGACCCGACGCCCGAATTCTTGAAGAAACAGGCTTCATTTGTCACTGACGTCAAAGTTGGCGGCTACGGTCGTCAGCTTGAATCGGTCGCAAGTGTTCAAGGTGGATTTACGCGCACGGAAGTCATGGGCGCATGGTGGGATAAGTACGCTGCGATCATTGCTCTCGCTACTCAGGGAGTGCCCGTTGAAAAATATCGGGTCGCGAAGATGAGCGGCAACGCTTACTTCTTTCCGCAGACGAAAGAGTTTGCGACGTCGTTATTTAGTAAGATGATCACTGACGATTCAACGATCGCATCGATTCCAGTTATTCTGAAAGATACAAAAGGCAACCCGGTTCAAGTTCAGGCGCAAGCTCCCGCCGCCTTGAACGTCGATATTCAAGCGATTTCGACGATGGAGGCGTTAACGAATCTCGTGATCGATCAAGATCGTTCGATGACCGAGAAGCTTCGTATTTGTGACATCAACGATAATGGGTGTTCGCAGTCGTTAAACGGTCAGCCACCAGCTCAGTTCCGTTCGGCTTCGGGTGCGAATGTCTACCGTGCCGTACAGAACGCTGATGGCGATTCGATCGCGTACAAGATTGTTGCTGAAGCGCAGAAACTCGATGAACAGCGTGCGAGATTTGTGAAAATCCGTGATGAATCTGGAAAAAATCAGATCGATAGTTTGATGGCTCTCGACAACTCGACTGATCTTCGCGACAAGGTGATTGCCGAGATTGGTAAAGATCCTGAACTCGCGGCGGTCGAGGCTGGCAAAGATAGCGCCGGCAACGCGCTCCACATAACAGATTTGGTCGAACAGTCATGGGCTGACATGAAAATGATCACCAACATGATCCGCACGTCGCAGCGCTTTACGGCGATTTCGATTGTGCAGCAAGCCGGTCAGACCCTCGTCGCCATCGGCCAAGCCGTTGATTTTCGAATCGCTTCGTTTGGTAATGCCGGACAGTGTTGGGTGAAAGCCCATCCTTTGCCGTTGCCGGCGCCTCTCATGGCGACCACGCCGGTTATTTCGTTAAGCGAACGTATCAGTGCGCTTGCGAGCAGCGCGCCTACGGCAAATCCACCGGTCGTCGCGACGCCTCCGATGGGTCCGCTGTGTGACGACCAGAAGTCAGGCGAAACGCTGCAGAATTTATTGAGCGTGAAATCAGATCTGGCGACAGCGACCGCGATGATCCAAAAGGTTGTGACCAACGACGTCGACGCGATAGCGGCTCCGATCCAAATCAACATGATGACGAACCAAATCAGCAAAAAAGAGAGCGACGTTCTACAAATCAAAAGCCTGCTCTTTAAGGCTTTGAATCTTTAGCCTGGGTGCCCGTCGACTTTTCGTTACGCGACGCTTAACAGAAAGTCGACGGGGACTGTCTCGTTCTGAGACGCCGCTTCACATCAGTACGCGTAACTAATTATCGATTTGCTCCAGTTCGACAGCGAATAGGCGCCGTCGCTCGTTCCTCTCGAAGAGGGGCGAATTTTTTTGGCTTATTTGCTGCAAATCTAAAGGAAAAGGCGAGGCGTGACCTTCAGCGAGTCGGGCTCGCAAGCCGATAGATCTTTACGTGGGCAAAGAGGTTTTGTGAAACGAGATATTCGCATTTTTAAAAGAGAGCGCTGGAACTGGCGCAAGCTCCGGAGCATGGGCTCACTCGGCGCGCTTGGTTTTCTGATGCTTTTTTATTACCAGAACTGCGCGCCGGCTTCGCAAACCCGGAGCCTTGCGGGCTCAGCCGATGAGGCGTCGATCGTCACGACGATCGACAATGTCAACGCGACAACCGGTGTTGCGTTTACGCAGGCGAAAGTTCAGTTGCTCGCGAGCGCCGCGCCGACCGTCATTCAGGGTGCCTGCGATGCGAAGCAAAGCGGGGCGGTTTTGGGCTGGAAGGTTCGGAACGCTGCTGGCGACGAGATGGAACGAGGTTACTCGGTTTGTGATCAAGGAAAATTTCAAGTTGAAATGGCGCCTGCAGATGAGCTTCAGTGCGATCAGT
>JAYTHQ010000106.1:0-1683 GCA_043732445.1 Bdellovibrionales bacterium
CGAAATCCTGGCGCGGTCATTCCCTCTTTTAAAGGCGAGATCGGTCTCAATACCGACATTCTGCAACTGGCGCATAAAGTTTTTGCGCGCACGAAACGCATCAACGTCGGGAGCGCGATCAGAAACATCCTCTGTAACGGCGGGCCTATGGCGCACGCTGAAGCGGTGCGGACGTTTTTGTCGTTACACGGGCTCGACCCACAAGAAACTCGAGTTTTAGAATTTGGTTTCGCGAGCGGGAGATTCCCTTATTCGGTTGTGCCTTACGGCGTACGGCCGCGAAATTCGTTTGAAGCACAAGCCTGGCCGGTTTTAAAGGGCTTGGTGTTTCAAGAGGCCGCTGAAATCTTCTTACGATTTTTGCGCGGAGATATTTTTTCGTCAAGCGACGTCCGTTCAAAAATTTTAAGACCGCAGCATTTTCGATCGAACGAAGACTGGCAAAAAGCGGTTGCCGCTTACGGCGCTCACCACGCAAGCGAAGTCGACTCGTCGATGGTCATCGACGCGATCGAAGTGCCGCCGTTTTGGGTCTTTGACCAAGTCGGGGTCATTCCAAAAGAGGCGCCGCTGAATCTCTTGCGCTTAACTGTTGGTGCACACGATTCAGCCACTCAAGAGCTCGTAAATCAATTCATGCCAGTCGGTGTCTTCAATCTCTCGATCACTGCCGACAAAGTAATCAACGACACTCAAAGTCGCATGACCAAAGCCTTTCACCCGGCAGGCGGAGCTTGGACCCGCGCGCTGATGCCGCGCACGCTGATGGTTTTTCCGGACCACGATGAGCGCAAGGCTCGAACGCAGGCCGAGAAAACGCTGACGACTTTTTGGCAAGCGATGGAAGGAACAGTTGATCCGTCGAAGGTGGCTCACGCTGTCGAAAACGCTCTCGTTGGCACGCCGGCGATGATCGTTGATCAATTGCGCTCACGCGTTCACCGAGACGACCGATTGATGCTTTGGTTTGATCTCAACAATCACGATAACGACGCCGTCATGCGCGCGATGCGAATGTACATGGAAGAGGTCGCGCCTCATGTCTAAAGCTGAGCTGAGCGAGTCGGGTGATACGTGGGTGCCACTCGTCGATTACCGCCGAAATGGAATTTCTGAAATCACGATTCACGGCGCAATCTCTTGGGTGTCTGGCTCGAAAGTGATTTATGCCTACGGCGGTAACGTCATGTGTTTCGGCCGCTCCATGATGAAGCCGCTGCAAATCAAAGTTTTCGCTAAAGAACTCGACCAACACTTGTCACTTGAGAGTAAAGCGGTCTCGGTTGCGTCACATAACGCTGAGCCCGATCATATCGAGGCGATCAAAGCGATTTTGAAGCCTAGCGAGATGAGCCTCATGCAGACGCCGTTTTCGCTGCCGCTTATGCAGTTCGGTCGGCAGATGCGCCGAGCGCGCAGGCTTTATCACCCGTGCTCGGGGAAGCATGCGGCGATGCTTCGCGGTTGCCAGCTTCGCGGCTGGTCGCGCGTCGGGTACACGTGGCCGCATCATCAAGTTCATCAGGAATATTTAAAACTTGTTCGCAAGGTTCTTGGGCCCGACTGGGAGCCGCAGGTCACCGCAAAAGATGGGTGCGGTCTGCCAACGATTTCGACGACCGTTACCGAACTTGCAAAGTTGTATGCACATCTGGCGGTCACCAAAGACGAAGATTGGATCTG
>JAYTHQ010000107.1:0-5863 GCA_043732445.1 Bdellovibrionales bacterium
TTTTTGAATCGGAAACTGATAGAGACCATCGTAGAAATCGCTCTCAAAACCTTCGCAGCCAACGACGTCCGTTGCCTTCGTCGCAAGATCACCTGTCGGCTGTGCCGGCCTCGAGCAACCCAGTGCCAAGAGAGTTGAAGACAAGACGGCGATAACGTAACCCGCACGCGGGGCCGAGAAGCGCTTTTCATTTTTCGTCATCCCTCTATGCTGCGCGACGGTTTTCGCATCCGAGAGACCAGTCGCTCGGCTCCCGACCTCTTCGCGACGAATGTCTTTATCTACACACCGAATTTTCTAGACGTGAGCCTAGTCGAGAGCCCGTGGAGCGGGTTTGCGGCCAGGCCCGCGAGAAATGGCTGAGTGACTAGAACTTTGCCGCAGACATGGGGCCAAGCGCAGAGAAAAGCCCTGAGGGAACGAGGGCTTCCGGAGAGGCCGAGTGCGCCTTAAACTTGCACTTAGTTGAGACTATGCGGTTCGAAAAACTCTTGGTGGCACACCTCTTAGCGGCCTTCGCCTTCTTCACACTGACGTCGACGTCGGTCACTGCCTCTTCCGCACCGTCATGCCGATCGATTTTTTCTGCCGCCGCAGAACAAGCCGCGAATCCGCAATCGAAAATCCTGGTCGATCGTGTCGACGACGTTTTGCGCGATGTCGCAAGAGCTGTTTCGAGCCAAGAGCTCCGATCGGGAGCGATTCTCGCAACCGTTTCGCGAATGTTTGATGTACTTGATGAAACCAGTGCCGTCGGAATTGCCGCTCCTCAGATTGGCGTCTCGCAGCAGATTTTAATCGCGAAAGTTCAAGCGCCAACTGTGAGCCAGTTCGAAGATCGATCGGATCTCGTCGTGATGGTGAACCCGGTGGTCACTCCCATCGGCACCGAGAGAGCGCTAGGATTAGAGGGTTGCCTTTCGATGGGCGCGACCTGCGCGATCGTGCCTCGCGATCGTCGGGTTCAAGTCGACTTTGAAGACCTCGAAGGCGCAAAGCATTCATTGGTTTTCAGCGGCTCTTCAGCACGTATCGTTCAACACGAAGTCGATCACCTGCACGGAGTTCTCTTTACCGATCACGTGCCTTCACTCCTGGAAGTTTTAAGGATAGGTAAACCTCGTTCCACCGAGCAACGCGCGATTCTCTCAGATGCGAAAACTCTTCTGTCGCCTCTGCCATTTTTCGATCGTTTTAAGTGGCGCTGGATTTTAAGTCGCGCGGTCGATGATCTTGCGAATCCTTATACGTTGGCGTTCGATCTCAATGCAGAAAGCGCTAAACTTGGTTCGACTGTCGCAGTCGAAATGCGCGCTCTCGCACGCGCGCTGGCGATGCGGCCTGGCTCGCGCGAACAGATGACCGCGTTTGATCGTTGGACTCGATCCGAGAGTCACGCACTTTTGCTGTACGATTTATTAACTCAGCGCGGGCTTTCTCGTTATTCAGAAACGATTGCTAAACTCGTACAGGCGAATCTTTATTTTTCCGACGGGCATCTCGAGCACGGTCCGCCGGGCTCACTCTTGACGTATTCGTTTGAAAAAGAAGGCCGCAATCCAGAGATCATCAATCTTTATAAAGTACCGGGCGTCAGCGATGCCGATTGGTTTTCACTTTCTCAAGACGAACGCAGAAAAGATTTAGCGGGCCAGGCGATCGTTAAAAAGCGGTTTTTACCCGCGACGACGGTGGCGCCGACGGAGTTGAAGCCGTCGTTCATCGGCGGCTTCTCGCTGGAGCTCACCAACCGCCTTCACCCGGTCAGCAGCTGGGAGATTGCTCATAAACGCTACGAATTTAGCCTCCATCGGCTGTTTGACGAAGTGAAGCAGATGGCCCATCTTTTTGGCGAAACGCATTCGTTTCATTTGCATACAGCCTTTGAGCTACCGCGCAGCTATCCGCAGTTTGCGGAATTTCGACTTTGGTTTAAATCGCTCAATGACCACCTTTATCTTCGTGGGCTCGAAGAAGGCCTTCATGGAAATGAACTCACGAGCTTGATGAATATGGCCGAAGATTTAAATTTACTCTCTCGTCAAAAGCGCGCCTTTAAGATTTCAAACCCTTCAGGCATTAGTAAATACAATGCGAAATTTTTTTCAGCCGGTCTCCGGGCCGGCGTCTACGGGCCAGGTTCATCGGCTGGTTTCGTTCGATTGGGCATCGAGCTTCGTGATACGACTCGAGATCTGAAGAAGCTTGAATCGATGATGACTCGTCTTTCAAATTCTCTTGCGTCGCGGGTCTGGGAGAAAGATGCCGCGAGCTCTCCGAATGACCGCATCGTTCGGCTGACAACTCATCGACCACGGACACGCGAAGCGCTGGTGAAAGCGGGGCTCCGTCCAGAAATCGCCGAGCAGTTCGCGAAGATCGAGCCGACGATTTCACTCGGGTTGCAGCACTACGAAAACGGGCAGACATTCAACTACGAAACGGCGCAGTTTGAATCGCCGAGCACGGCGACGGTTGCACGCCTCATTTCTGCGAGAGCGGCTTACGTGAAAGCGCTTTTGGCTTTGCAAACCGAAATCGACGACTTTAAAGCTAAAGACGTCAAAGTTCACAAAGAAGAACTTGAACTCGCTATCCGACAAACGCTCACCGAATGGGCGAAAGTGGCGCGGGCCTCAGAACTTTATTCTTTCTAATTTGCTGCACGCGCCGGCTCTTTTGACGGAGACAGCTTTCACTCCGATATCGGAGTCGACGAGCTTACCAGCTCGACTTCGTTACACCTGGGATGTGACCGAAGCTTGCGAGACGACGGAATTCGTTACGGCAAAGACCGAACTTTCCGAGGTAGCCGCGGGCGCGACCTGTCAGTGCACAACGATTACGTTGGCGAGTCGGTGCCGAGTTTTTCGGGAGTTTGTTGAGGCGTGTGCGGGCCTCGAAACGCTCTTCTTCGCTGAGCTTCATGTTGACCGCGCGTATGCGAAGCTCGTCGCGTTTCGTGCCGAATTTTTTTGCGAGGGCCTTGCGCTTAATTTCTTTAACTCTCATTGCCAGACGAGCCATGATTCTCCTTCAAAAAACTCAAAAATTGCTAATTCAAACTCGGGGACAGTTCTGGTCGATACGCAGTCTCGCGGAAGCTCGTTGACGTTTCAGGAGCCTCTGGAACGATAACTGCGTAATCTGATGAAGACAATTGCGATAAGAACCCGCCGCCTTCGAGACCACGAAAGATACCCAAAAATTCTCCGCGATGTTGGCTGATTTTAGTCTCTGGGTCAAATGTAATTAACTGATCTTCCCAGCCTTCTAGGCTTGCGAAGTGAATCAGCCCGTCAACCATGGTCACCGCCTCGGGCCGGGGCTGAGGCCCCGAATAGACGGTGGGCCTGCGGGTCGCGCAATCGAAGAGAACGACCGGGTTCTCAATTTCTTCGCCCCGGACAACGAGCTTCTCGGGCGCAAACAGAAGCTGGGAGCGGCTGAGCGCAGTCATGCATCGAACGTTTTCGACCGTCACATCAAGCTTTGCGAGCTCCTGATTGAGGCCCATCACAAAGCGGCCCGAGAGATCGTAGAAGGCAATTCCGGCTTTCTGGAGCGGTTGAACCGTGTGTCCGTGCGCTTTTGCAGAAATCGGGTGATACGCAACGGCAATCAGACCCCAAAGTGCCGCTATTTCGACGGCCGCCGAGCCGATTTCAAAATTTGCCGACACCGATCCATTTTGATTTAAAATCCAGGCATTGGCCCGAAGGCCCGCCGCGAATCCGGTATCGACCACGAGAGCTCTTCCGTCAGGGAGTGCCCGAACGAATGGAAAATCCGGCGCCGACCAGGGGGCCGGCAGGGCCACGCGCTGGTCGTTCCAGATTAAAACCTGATGATTCGACGTTCCCTGAACAGAGATCGGCGAACCATTAGGGGCGAAGTCTAAGTCACAGACCGCGCCGATCGAAATTCCAAAAGGGAACTCAAAAACTTTCACTTTGCTGGTTCTCGCCCGATGCGAACCGCAGCGTCAAGAAGGCCCGCAACGCGCCCAGTCACCTACGGGTACGGGGACGTGAAATCAAATGCGTCGCTTATCGCTTGAGGAGCTGGCCCCTGATGGTGTGGAGTGGGGCCCATGATTCACCGATTGGTAAGAGCAACTGGGATTTTTGCGGTCGTGTATCTGTGGGTTTTGTCGGCGTCGGCAATCGCTGGCGGCCAGGAAACTGCTCCCGGTGAGTTTCCGTCTCTTGTCTCGATAGAACGATCTGACGGAGTCGCCATTTGCGCCGGAACACTGATCCGACCTGATTGGGTTCTGACGGCTGCTCATTGCCTTGACGGAGTGTTGAAGCCAACAAAAGTCATCGCAGGATTAAACTCGAGCCGCGGCAGCGTCTCGGTTGAATCGATTGCGGTGGCAACTCAAGTTAAACATCCGCTGTTTAAGCATCTCGATAAAGATGCAATGACCCACGATCTCGGTCTTTTACATTTAGTCCGCGCATCGAAAGCTCCGGTGATGAAGATCAACCGTTCAGTTCTCTCAACAAACGACTCAGCCATCGACGATGACGACTTGATGGCAATGGCCGTGACGGCTGGCTGGGGCAATACTGGTGAAGGCCAAATCGTGAACCCGCGCCAAGATCACGACAAGCTCAGGCGAGTGTGGGTGCCGCTCGTTAGCGATGCTCGGTGCCGCGAAGTTTTTCCAAACCGAGCCGATTCGACGATGGTCTGCGCGGGTTTCGAAAGTGGTGGCCGAGATTCATGTGACGGCGACAGCGGCGGCCCGCTGATCGTGAAAGGCCTGGGCCTCGTCGGCGTGGTCAGTTGGGGCGTTGGTTGTGCGCGCCCGCATCTATTCGGAGTTTACTCACGCGTTAACGTCATGGCCGCTTGGATCGACCACGTGATCGAACAAGGCTCAGCGCTCGAACAAGAATTGAAGGCCAATTGAAAAACACCGCCGCTTCGAATCGCACGACGAAAGATACTGTTCGAAGTCTCTTGCCGCATCTCTGGCCGAAGGGCTATCCGGCGCTGAAGTTTCGCGTCGTGCTTTCTATGCTGTCGTTGATATTCGCCAAGCTCGTCAACGTTTACGTCCCGTTTCTTTATAAAGGTGCCGTCGACAAACTGATGCCCCAGGCAGCAAACGGACAAATTGGTGTCATGGCTGTGGTCATTGTCCCGGTCACCTTTATTTTGGCGTACGGACTTGCGCGCGTTCTGTCGCAAGTCTTTGGCGAGCTTCGTGACTTTTTGTTTGAACGACCAGAGCAGCACGCACAGCGCGCGATTGGGTTACAGACGTTTCAGCATTTACATCGGCTTTCATTGGCGTTTCATCTCGATCGCCAGACGGGCGGGCTCACGCGCGTGATTGAGCGCGGAACGCGCGCGATCTCGACGGTTTTGAGTTTTATGCTGTTCAATATTATGCCGACGCTTCTTGAGATCGGCATGGTCACGGTGATTCTGTGGGTGAAGTTTAATTGGAAGTACGCGCTCGTGACGTTCTCGACCGTCGGGTTTTACGTTTATTTTACGTTTGCCGTGACCACCTGGCGAACCAAATATCGACGTGCGATGAACGAGCGCGATACTGAGGCGAATACGAAGGCGATCGACTCGCTTCTAAATTACGAGACCGTGAAGTATTTCGGCAACGAAGAGCACGAGTACCGGCGCTACGATAAATCGCTTGAGCAATATCAAGAAGAGGCGATCAATTCGCAGTGGAGTCTGTCGCTTTTAAACGTTGGCCAAGGCTTGATTATCGGCGTGAGCGTGATTTCCGTCATGTGGATGACGGCGCAAGGTGTGGCCGCCGGCATTTTGACGGTTGGCGATTTTGTTTTGGGCAACACGTTGCTCCTGCAGCTGTTTATTCCTCTCG
>JAYTHQ010000108.1:0-5850 GCA_043732445.1 Bdellovibrionales bacterium
GAGTTTCGAGATAAGCGACTTTACCGCGGCCAACCGAGCGCTGTTTTTGAGACAATCGTTGTCGACGGCCACGATAGCCAAGGGCCCGTGCATTTTGAAATTGATCGTGTCAGAGGTAAAGAGAAAGCAAGTGACGGTTGGCTCTTAAGGTCCGCAAAGCCAACCGACCAGGTGTCTACAGAAAATATCAACCTCTGGATCGATCAAATCAAATCGCTTCGGGGTTCTGAATTCGCGACGACTGCGCCCGGCACTCCACCATTTAAAGCCGACATCACGATGACGCTGTCTCGAAAAGAGGCTGAGCCGTTCGTCATCAAATTTTCGCGCGACAAAAAAAACTTCGATCTCTTTGAGGCTTCGAGCAGTGATTTGCCCCAAAAATTCGCGGCACATGTAGCGCTGGCTAAAGAGGCCGCGGCCGGCGTGCTGCTGCGACCTGAAGCATTTTTTAACCGAAAGGCTCCTTTTGCGTTTGAGGCAAAAAAAATCACGCGCGTCATCTTCAAAGATTCCAGGTCCGGCAAGACATTCGACTCTTTGGTCGACCCCGCAAAGCCCGACGTCATGATCGAAAAACTTCAAAATTTAGAAGCCGTCCGATTTTTAGGTGCGCAGCCCGAAAAGAAATTTCCTTCTTCGCTGCGTTTGCTATCATCTGAGGGAGGTCTCGTTTTCGAGATGTCCTGGGGCGACCCAGTCATCGAGACAGCGACGCCAGATCGACCCGAGGCCAGATACTTGCCTGTCCGGACGAATCTCTCAAAGCAAGTTATTGGCGTAGCGGAAAAGTCGATCGAAGCCCTCAGCCTGAAGCCAAAGGGAAAGTAATGTTCGATCTCGAGGTCAAATCACCAACACGAGTGGATTTAGCGGGCGGCACGCTTGACTGCTGGCCACTTTATTTGTTTTTGGAAGATCCTGTGACGATCAACGTCGCGATCGATATTTTTACCTCTGCGCATTTAAGAGAGCACGCAGATCAGTCGATCGCACTTCACTCGCTAGATCTCGATGCTCGCAAAACCTACGCAAATCTTGAGGCCTGTTTACAAGACACCGATCCGGCCTTCGATCTTGTTCGCGCGCATTTGAATTTCTGGAAACCAAAAAAAGGTTTTTCACTCTCGACACGTTCTGAAAGTCCGATCGGCGGTGGGCTTGGCGGGAGCTCGAGTCTTTGCATCACGCTCCTCAAAGCATTTTCACAATGGCTGGCCAGTCCCCTCGCGGACGATGAAATGGTGCGAATCGCGTCACACATCGAAGCCCAAATTCTTTTAAAGCCAACCGGCACGCAAGACTATTTTCCGCCGATTCACGGCGGCCTTTGCTTCATCCAATACGGAGTGCGGGGTCCGCAGGTCGAAGTCAAAAAAATCGATCCCGAACTTTTTCGCGACCGCTTTCTTTTAGTGTACACCGGCCGCTCTCATCATTCTGGTATCAATAACTGGCAGGTGATCAAGCAGTGGCTCGACGGCGATCAAAAAACGCGCGAGTCGCTGTCAAAGCTCGCCGAGGTTTCAAGCCAAATGAAGGCGGCGCTTCTTGAAAATCGCGTGAGCGATTTGCCCAAACTTTTCGAGCGAGAATACGAAGCACGAACCGCTTTGTCAGACGGGTTTTCGAGCCCCGAAATTAGAAAGCTCTCAGAGATCGCGCGCGCTGAAGGGGCAGTCGCGAAAATCTGCGGAGCGGGCGGCGGCGGGTGCGTGTTGATCTGGTGCCCGGATCGCCAGATCGAAAAAGTCAGAGCCGCTTTAGCGAAGACCGACTTTCAAATTCTACCCACGAAGCCTTGGGAATTCTCGGGCGGTCGGACATGAAATCGAAGCGACGCACAAAAGTGAAAAGCTCAAAGACGTTGCGCTCGAAGCCCAAGAAAAAGGTCGCGCGCTCACTGAGCAAACGCGCGACTCCCGCGCACGATTTAAAAATGCCGTTATTAAAACTTGTCCGATTTGCCGGAGTTGCCTTGGGCGGCGGGAAGACCGATAAAACAGCTGTCGCTATTCTTGATTATTTTCCCACGCAAAAACGGGTGTTCCTCAGAAATCTTCGCGAGCGGGTCAGCGGCAGCACGGTCAAAGGTGAAGAGATCACCGCCGATGAGGCTTTGCTCCAAGTCTTGAACGAGGAAGAAACTGATCTTTCGATCATCGCATTCGACGTTCCGCTCACACTTCCGGTGAGCATCAGCGGCTCGAGCAAAGACGAAGATAAGGTGCTCGCCTGGATGCGCAAACAGCACGACAAACGCTCCAAAGAAAAGCGCCCAAATAAGATGTTCACGCCCTACACGGAACGAGCGGCCGAAATCTATATTGCCAACGAGCTCGAGGAGCCGTTTCACCCGCCGCACGCGCTTGGATCTAATCACGCGCCGCTAACGGCCCGCGCGCACTATTTGAAGAAGCGCTTGAAGCAAAAGCTGATCGAGACGTACCCAAAACTGACACTCTGGCGGGTTGGCGAGACATTGCAGATGCCCAAAAGCCATCTTCGTTTTCATCGACATGCGGTCGACAGCGACGAAGCCCGCCACTTCATCTTGAGAACCCTGATCGAAAAAGAAATTGCTTTCATTTACCAACAGGATTTAAAGGCCATGGTCGAGAATAGTATCGCCTTTGAGGCCTTTCTCTGCGCGCTGACGGCTTTCTTGCATTACCGTGGGCAAACCGAAAAACCACCGCTCGATTTTCCCAAAACCGAAGCCTGGATCGACTTTCCGGTCCAAAAGATTCGTTGGTTTTGACATAACAGCTCAATAGACCCAAAAAACGCTTCCCTGAGCGCGAGCAGGTATCGGAGACTAAGGCCATGATCAGTCTCTTCAAAAACCTTGTCATTTTTAGTTTTTTCGTCGGCCTCGCGGGTTTGTCTGCACCGTCAGTGGCGCAAGCCCAGATCGATCATCAATTGATTCGCCGACTAGCTGTCTTTCCTTTCGCCGTCCCTCCGGAGCTGCAAGCGAGCGCCGAAGAGGCCTGGTGGCAAGCCCGCGAAGAATTTGCCCAGACACGCCGTTTCCTGGTGGCCAGCAAGCAATTCCTTATAAAAAGTGATGTCTTTCAGCCGCGGCGCGATCTTGAGCCCGCCGACGCGATTATCCTTGGCAAGATTCTCGATGCGCATGCTCTGGTCACGTTTCAGCTGATCGAACGGCGTTTGATGATGACGGTTTACGACGGTACCAACGGCTTGACGATTTGGCGAAAGGGATTCTCGCTCCATGCCTCGCTGCCGATGGGCGATCAGCTTCCGCAAATGGCCAAGCGGATGGTCGACGATTTCGTCTCTGGCATTCCGTATCAGGGATTTACGATTGTTGATTCGCTGATCGGGCAGCCGGTTTACAACGAAGGCGACGTCCGCCTCGCGCAAGTTGATCTTGGCGTGACGACGGGTGCCCAAGTTGGCGATCTTGTTCAGTGGATCAAAATCACGGGAACAGCACTTGAACCGTTATTCATGGGTGGATCAAAAACGACGATTTACGCCGAAGGAAAAATAGCGAAAGTCGAACAAGGTATTGCCGTGATCGAGATTCAGCGCGCCTCAAGCCTTAAAGACTTAAAAGAGTTCGCTCTTGTTCGCGTGCCTCGCGAGGCCGATCGCTTAGCCAAACAATATACTCTTCACGAAAATCCGCGCACGACGTTGACCGCCGAGCTTGTCGCCCCCGAGTCGAGCCCGATGCAAAAAGTGGCGAAGGAAAAGCGACCGCTCGCGACGACATTGAGCATCATTTCGAGTATCGCCGCATTTTTACTCCTCGCCTTCTAACGGAGACCTTTGATGTCCGACTGGAAAACCCGCTCGCAAATTCTAGGCGACGTCGTTTTTTTTCGTTATGGTGCGGCCGAATTAGAAAAGTCTTTCTCGGAAGTTTACGTCTGGGATCTCGATAAAACGTATCTCGATACCAGTTGGGGAAGTCCGCGCGAATTGATTCGCACGGCGCTCGAAAAAGCGTTTCAAAAGCGAAATGTCCCCGGCACGAGCTCGCTTGTTTCGGCTTTAAAGACATCGTGGGAGCAAGAGCGGGGCGCGATGAAAGCGTTTCCGATTTACTTCATCACGGCCTCACCCCCGCAGATGGAAACGCGCATCCGCGAAAAGCTCGAATACGACGAAATTCTTCCTCACGGGGCGTTTTTCAAAGATAACTTAAAAAACTTAAAACCGAGTCGCCTCTGGCGTTTATCTAAGCAAGTGGGATTTAAGCTTCAGGCCCTCTTGCAGCTTCGCGCAAAACTCAAAGATGATGTTCGGCAAATTCTGTGGGGCGACGACAGCGAATCCGACGCGATTATATATTCGCTTTACTCCGATATCTGCGCGCGCCGGTGGCCCGAAGGCGAACTGCTCACGATTCTTCGTGGACTCCACGTAATCGGTGAACAGACCGATACGATCCTTGATCTCCAAGATCAGATTCCAAACCACGACCCCGTCGAGAAGATTTACATCAATCTCGCAACCGATACCGATCCCGAATATTATTTAAAGTTTGGCCGACGAATGGTGCCGACAACAAATACGTTCGAAGCTGCGCTTGATCTCATGCAAGACAGCCGACTCACGTTCGACCAAGTGGTCAGAGTCGCGGAAGATATGGTCATGAATTATGGTTTCACGAGCGAAGAACTCGAATCGAGTTTTGACAGGCTCGTGCGCCGCCAAATTCTTGGCAGTGAAGTCGTTAGAGACACGCTGCCGCTCTTTATTGCGCAAAAACTTTTTGCACCTGACTTCAGGCCTTCAATCGAAGCGAAACCCATCGCCGAAAAAATTGGCCAACGCGTCTATTCCCTAGAAGGTGTGCACGAACCTTGGCGCCCGGACCGCATCGACTATCTGCATGAGGTCCGCTAACGGAGCTCGATCGGAAATTCTAGCACCGGAATGTCGTTGGCTTTGAACGCGCGAAATGGCGTGCGTTCGACGGTTTCTAAAATGCAATTATTTAAAACGGCGTCGTTGAAATCGGTCCTGACGATTTTCGCGTCGCGAACTTTTCCAGAATTTGAAATCACGAAACCAACGGTGACCAGAGTCGTATTTGATGGCGGATTTTTTACGCGGTTTAAATAAGTCAGATAGCAGCGCTGAAAAAAACCACCCGCTGACTTTAGCGAACGGCGAATTTCGTCATTGGAAAGGCTGTCGGCCGAAACGGTTCCACCGGTTTCATCGCTCATGTGCCCAACCGGCGGGGCGGGGGTTGGAGTGTCGGCGGGGGTCGACGCCGTGACAATGACTGCCGGTTCAGTTTTCGTCTTGGTAAATGTACGGGCACCGCCACTCACCAGCACCGGCTCAAGCGATGCGCCTGGTTTTGAATTTGTCAGATCACGGCCATTTTTAAAAAGTCGAAACGAGCGCGCAGCGCCGGTCGCCAAAATATCGGCATCGCCTTCGAGTAACGTGACTAAAACCGCGTTCTGAAGCGAAGAATCACGCTCGGAAACGACGCGCGCCCCTGGCTGAAGGCGGATCGAAGCGCCGCCGTCAAACTTCAAGGTCACTTGCGAAGCTTCGCGGGCGACGATCAGCTCGCCGCTAAAAACTGGCGACCCCTCTGCGAGCAAAGCAAAATCGAGTGTTTGCGGCCGTCGACGATCAGCGCGGCCAACAATGAGCTCGACGGTTCCGATTCCGTTTGCGGGACCCGGATGCGCGAGGACAGGATCAGGTTTGGATCGACCGATCAAAATCAAAGCCCCAAAAACGAAAAGGCAGCTGATCAAGACAGCGATCCCTCGTGAGCTGCGAATGAAGCCCATTCGAGGACTTATTGCTTTGGTTTTTTTGGAGTTTCGGGTGCCAGCTGCCGAATCG
>JAYTHQ010000109.1:0-5799 GCA_043732445.1 Bdellovibrionales bacterium
ACCCGGTAGAATTCATCAGCGCGCTCCGCACATCGACGCCGCCGTCTCCGATCGCTACCGCGGATGCAAAAAGTTCGAATGCGCGCGAAAAATTCACGCGCTTGAATTCGATTTTTGAAATTCGCCGACGCACGCTTTCGGGCGGCTCTATTTATATCGAAGTCATTCCAAACATTCAGCGCCTAGGCACGGACGCCATTGATGGCTTGGCGACATCTGTCAACTTCACCCAGATGACGCAAGATAAATCAGGATTTCATTACGTCATGCAGATCAAAATTCCGTCGGGCTACACATTTAATGGCTCGATGGATGTCGAGAAGCATAAGTCCGGGAGCCTGATCGCATGCCACGTTACCCGCCCGAACGCCGGACTTTTGCCCGTCAAGCTGATCGCCGAGTCAGTGATGTCTGTCTTGGGTCTTGCGGACTCGATCGAGTCCGCCGAAAAAGCCGAATCCAGGAGGGAGAGCGCGCATGACTGACCAGGCTTCACCGCATTGGCTCGAAAGCAGTGATCTCGCCTCGATTCTTCATCAAGAAGAGTCCGAACTCAGTTTGATCTGCCGTGAAAACGGCATTATTCCGACATCATTTAAAAGACGCGGACTTTTGAAAGAGGCCTTCAGCGGCCTTCAAGTGCGGTCGACGCTCAAACTCTCTGGCTTTCAGTTTCCACAGAAAGCACAGCGCCTCTCTTTTATGATGTGCAAAGGCGGCGTTGGAAAAACGACTGTCAGTTATTTCTTGGGCCGAAGGCTTGCTAGCTACGGAGCGCGAGTTTTGCTAGTCGACTCCGATCCGCAGGGTAATATGACGGCAGCGCTTCGCCCGGACCTTCATGGCTTTACGCTTTCTGATCGCTCAGCAGTTCTGGTCGATGTCCTTGCGAACCGTTGCCAGCTTCGAGACACGATTCTGCCGCTCACGTCGCATCTTCATTTGATTCCGTCGACGTCGATCAACTCTTTATTGGAACGTGAGCTTTTAAAAGACAACCAGCCCCACGTTCAACGGCTCAATACGATTTTACGGGCGGTCGAAGGTGATTACGATTACATCCTCATCGACTGCGCTCCTTCGCTGAATGTGATTAACGCATCAATTATTTATGCCTCGGATTTTGTGATGGTGCCCTTCCAGCTCGACGAATTTTCGCGCCTCGGCTTGCAGCAGACCGTTAGCGAAGTTGCAGATCTTCAGCGTGAGTTTTCTTTTAAAACGTGCTTACGACTCTTGCTCAATAAGTTTCAACTCAATGAGCGACTTAACTACCCGTACCTCGGCGACGTTCGTGAGAAGTATCACTCTCATCTCATGCAGTCGGCCATTCGCCAGTCCGATGAAATCAAATCGGCACTCGCTTTAAGAAAAGATTTTTTTCTCAAGACTAAGTCGAAGGCGAGACAGGACTTTGATCTTCTCGCACGAGAAGTTTTACAGATGACAACCGGATTTGGAGCTCTGCGTGCCCAACATTGATGATCTTTTCGAGAAGCACTCAAAGGAAATCGCAGAAGAGTCGCTTCGATTTAAAGAAGCGATGCAAACCGAGATTCCTCGCGATCCGCTCCGTCGGCCGTGGAACGATTCGAGTGGCCGTCCGTCGATTGACAGCACGGACGTCCGTCACGAAAGACGTGACGACCGACGCCAGCCTGCTACTGAGGCACCTCTAAAAGTAGAGCTACCTTGGTATGCGACCTTCTGGAGTTTCGTTGCTGCTGTTAAGAAAAACCAAACGATCCTTCTCAAAGTTTTTGCCTTCGCTGGTTTGATATCGATCGTCGCTGCTCAATTTGTACCGATCATTTACAACTCATCTCTCCAACTCTTCGCACCTGACAAGGTCGACAAAATCAGCTCACGCCTTCAGCTCTTCGCCAACCGCGTTGAGTTCGCGTCGTTTCCGACTGATTTGAAAATTCCCCTCGGACTGATTGTTCGACGCCTGAAAAGCCCAGTGGCCACCGCTTGGGTTTTAGAGAAGTACCAAACTCGGCCGTCTTCTGTAGAAACCCCGATCTCTCCGACCTCGGTCCAAGCCGAAACTTTTTATGCCGAAGGTTCTGAGCTTCTGACCATCCAGGGTTACGCGAACAACCCAAAAGCGGCCGTAGAAATTACGAATCTTTACTGGGACTACTTCGAAAAAGAAGTCTCTGAAATGAGAACGGAGCATCTGCAAAAGGTCGATGAGTGGATTCAACTGACAAGCGTTGAGCTTGAGCGAAAACTCGCAGACATCGCCGGCCAAACCGGAAAATTAGCAGCGCTGGCTCCCGGCGCAGAGCAGAGCCATATCCAGAGTCGGCTATCTGACTCGTACGCCGACATCTTGATGCGAAAAATTCGTGTTCAGAAAGAACACGACGAACTTCAAAAGGCCCTTCAACAAAAGTCGCTCGACGTTCTATTTAAAGTCAACGACCCGGAAGTTCAGGACGCGCACCGGATTTACGAGGCTCTTGAAACGCAATCGGCAGCGACGCCGAATCAACGCTTCGAAAATCAAAAGCTTGAGATCAAACGAAGAGTCGAAGAAACCGTCGCAACTAACCTTGAACAAAAAAACGTCGAACTCGATTCGCTTGAATCTGAAATCAAAAAAATTAAACCTCGCTTGAGCTCGATCCAAACGGTGGCTCTCAGCGGCGATCCGACCGGGCTCAAAATGCAAGAGCTATTCAGACAGCAAGCTCAGTATCAGTCGCAGCTCGACGAAATCGAAAATTTGAAGGCACAGATCAAAGTAGAATCTGATATTTCTGAAAGTCGATTGAAGCCGATTCAGGCGGCCATCGTCGACCCATCGACGGGCCGTCCTTACAGAGCCGTCATTTATCTGGTTTGCCTCTTCGCATCGCTTTTAGTCACTTTAATTGCTCTCATGATTGTCCAAATCCGTAAACCCCCGGGACTTTTGAATTGAAAACGTTGCTTCTCGCCATGCACACGACCCGCGTGGCTGGCGCCGAGCGCGTTGTCGGCGATGTCCGGCGATTCATAGAATCAAGTGAGGGTGGCGAGTTCAAGGTCGACCTGGCAACTTTGCGAGACTCAGCGGGCATAGCAGATCAACGTCGTCTGGGCCTTGCGACAATGCTTTTTGGAAACTACGACGTTATTCATTCGCATCTTTTCTTGCCGGGACTGGCACTCCGACTGCGCCGATTATTTGATCGACGTTTCGTCTGGGTGCACACGGTTCATTACGTCAATTACGAAGGACAGACGTGGCCGAGGCTAAAGCGGCTTCTAGATCGGCACTTTATTTTTTCTGCAGCCGACCAGCTTGTCGCAGTCAGCCCATCGGTTTTTAGTGCTCTTAGCGATTTTCAAAACAAGACCCTGATCGAAAATCAAATCGCGCTTCGTTCTGACCAAATCGAGTCTCACCGTACTTTTGTTGAAGGCGAGCTCGTGATTGGCGCCATGGCGATGTTACGCCCCGAGAAAGGCATCGACGATCTCATTGAAGCCCATCGCCTGCTGCTTTTGCGTGGCGAGGCTGTTCGACTGAAAATCGCGGGCGACGGTCCCGAATTACAGAGACTTCAGCAGCGCGTGCGGGATCTTTCTTTACAAGATACGGTCGATTTTCTTGGCTACGTCGCTGAACCGCAACAGTTCTTTCGTTCAATTGACGTCTTCGTTAATTCTTCGAAAACCGAAAGTTTCGGGCTCGCGATGCTAGAGGCCTTTCAGTTTTCAGTACCGGTCATTGCCGCCAGCGTGGGCCATTCGCCCGAACTTTTACAGGGCGGTCGGTTTGGCCGGTTGGTCGCGCGCGACGAACTTTTTGTGGTCCGTCTCGCCGATGAAATCCAAACCGCGCGCGCGCAGCTGACTGCGCGTCGTGAACAGTCGGCGGCTGGCTTGCGACACTACTTATCAACCATGTCTTCTGAGGCTATGCCCAAAGCCTATCTCGCCCTTTATCAGCGCCTTTTGCGGCCTGGCGTATGCATGATTTCGCCCATCGTGACGCAAGCAACGGGCGGGATTCAGCGGCAGATTCTACTTCAGTCACGCGAACTCGATCGGCGCGGCTACCGCGTTTTTATTCTGCAAAGACGTGACCGCCACCTCGCCAAATATCTAGCGCAAGATCAGCAGCGCTGGAGCCACGTCACGTTCTTATCGACTCCCGATTTCGGAGAAAATCAATTTCATGATTCGCCGTTTTTAACAAAGCTCCGGGGGCTCGCGTTTGTCGTCCTAGGAATTTTTGCCGTCGCACGCTTTCGACAACGGATTCAGATTTTGCACGCGCATCAGCTTTATTCCCCGTCGCTGATCGCGTTCGCTGCAAAAAAACTTTTCGGAATGGTCACGGTCGTTAAAGTGACCGCAAGCGGCATCTACGGCGAGTACCAACAGCTGCAAAAACTGCCGTTCTTCAAACTTCGCAAATGGACCTTTCAGTCCCTCGACCGGGTTGTCGTCTTGACAGAAGATATGCAAAGTGAAGTTCGCCAGCTGGGCCTCAGGCCATCGCAGATTTCGCTGGTTCCTAATAGCGTTGAAAACCAACCTGAGATCGACACTGCCCTCCCCCTGAAGGCTAGCTTCAGCCGTCTCGAAGTTCTCTTTTGCGGCCGCCTCTCGAAAGAAAAGTCTCTCGATACGCTGATCAAGGCGCTCGTGCTGCTGGCACATGACGGCGTTTCATCGCGCCTACGCTTGGTCGGCGGCGATCACGGGGGGCGCGCCGACAGCGAACATCTCCGTTCACTTTGCGCGCAACTTCCCGATGACGTCGAGGTTGAATTCTCGGGTCACCAGGAAAACGTCAGGCCCTTCTATCTATCCTCAGACGTTTTCGTTTTACCGTCGCTGTCCGAAGGCATGTCGAACTCTCTCCTAGAAGCGATGGCGTACGGACTTGTGTGCATCGTGAGCGATATTCCTGCCAACACGTTCGTGATTCAAAACGGCGTCAATGGACTCCACTTTCGGTGTGCTGATGCGATTCATTTGAAAAACCAGCTCCGGAACGTCGCTGACGATCTCGCAAAAAATGGTGAAATTTCTGATTCAATCTCAAAAAATGCTCAAGCGACCATCGCCGAGAGATTTTCGGTACAGTCGGTTGGGGCTCGCTTAAGCGAAATTTACGAATCTCATCTTTCGAAAAAACATTTCGCTAAGCAGGCCAACCCATGACCGCGTTGAACGTCGTGGTGGTCACGCTCATTTTGATTTCGGCTTTTATCATGGCTTGGGTTTGTTACAAACGGAAGAGCTGGGTGATGCTTGCCATTGTCGGCGCCTTTCTCGTTCGCGCCTTCGTGACGTTTGTGATCTCTGGCGACCTTCAATATATCTTTGTCATCGATAGCTTGGCTTACGAACAAAAAGCCTGGTACCTCATTCAGCCGTCAATGACCGCCGATACCTTGGTGAAGTTCGGCTCGGGAATCAATAGCTACAACTATTACGATTACCTCTTGTCTTATCTTTTCGCCGCCTTTGGTAATCATTCGATCGTAGCGCCACTGACGAATTGTTTTTTGGCGAGTCTTTCGATCTTCTTCATCTACCGTATCCAGCGTGATCTTTTGAGCCCAGCGGCACAATCAGCCGAAACCGAACGTGCGGCGCTGATCACCGTCGGGTTAGCGGCGATTTATCCTTCGTATATCGTGTGGTCTTCGACGAATATTCGCGATCCGCTCTATTTTCTGTCGTGCATCGGCTTTCTTTATTTTTCGTTGCTCGGGCTTTCGAAACACTCGCGCCTCCAATTTCAGACTCAGGTGGCGACAATCCTTTCCGCCGCGTTTTTTTTATGGC
>JAYTHQ010000110.1:0-5790 GCA_043732445.1 Bdellovibrionales bacterium
CTAAAGCTAGAAGAAACGCGATCGGCCTGATCCAGCTTTGCTTGGGGCAAAGACAAATCAGAATCGCGAATGCGAGCGGAAGAAGCGTGATCAACGATAATAACATTGGCCTACCTCAAGATCAGAAACATCGTTACGGCCATCCCCAGTGCGATGTACATCGCGTACTGCTGGAGATTTCCGGTCTGGAATGATTTCGCTGCAGATCCAACGCCACGAACAACGTCGGACACGACGTAAGTGGTTCGATCGATAAAGTTCACATCAACGTAAGCCCAGAGGGCGCGGCTCGAATCGACAAGTGGGTTGATGATGCGCGCGAAATAAAACTCATCAACGAAGTACTTGTGAAAGACGAGGCGATAAAGACCCTGAATTTTAGAAACCAACCGTGCAGGGCGATCAGGCTTTGTGACGTAAAAGTTGTAAGCCAAGAGAGCCGAAAGCGCCGCCAGTGAAACCGAAATTCCCATCAGCGACATTTCGACCGTTGAAGAGTGCACGCCTTCACCCACTGGTTCGCGAATCACGTGTTCAAACCAACCCTCAAGCCAATTGCCAGGATGACCAGGGATAAAATTTGCGAGAACGTGTGGGATCCCAACCCAACCGCCAATCACCGAAAGTACGCCTAGAACGATCAACGGAATCGTCATCACTGGAGATGATTCGTGCGGATGAACGTCTTTTGGAACTCGGCTCTGGCCCCAAAATGTGAGCGCCATAAGCCGAGTCATGTAGAATGAGGTGCAGGCCGCCGTCACCGCGCCCATGACCCAAAGCCAACGACTTCCGAGGGGGCTCGAGTAGGCTTGCCACAAGATTTCGTCTTTTGAAAAGAAACCTGCGAAGGGCGGAATTCCGATAATCGCGAGCCAGCCGAGCATGAAGGTCAGGTAGGTAATCGGCAGATACTTTTTTAAACCGCCCATTTTGCGAACGTCTTGCTCTTCGTGCATCGCGTGAATCACCGAACCAGAGCCCAAGAACATCAGCGCTTTGAAAAAGGCATGAGTCATCAAGTGAAACATGCCGGCGCCAAACGCTCCAACACCGCAAGCGAGAAACATGTAGCCGAGTTGAGAGACTGTTGAATAAGCGAGAATTTTCTTAATGTCCCACTGTGTGAGGCCAATTGTCGCCGCCAAAAATGCGGTGGCTGCACCAACTCCTGCAACAACGTGAAGACAATTCGGCGCCAAAAGAAAAAGCGGGTTTAAACGGACGATCATATAAACACCAGCGGTGACCATGGTCGCGGCATGGATCAGTGCAGAGACCGGCGTCGGTCCGGCCATCGCATCTGGCAACCAAACGTACAAAGGAATCTGTGCGGATTTTCCGGTGGCCCCAATAAATAGAAACAAACAGGCGATCGTCATCGGGCCCGTCCAGCCCAGCTCAGCGGTTGCCGGCAGACGCGCGATGATTTCATGAAAACTGACCGTACCGAACAAAAAGAACAACGTGAAGATACCGAGTAAAAATCCGGCATCGCCGATGCGGTTTGTAATGAAGGCCTTCATCCCAGCCGCTGCTTTTTCCGAATCCGTGAACCAGAAGCCAATTAAAAGATAAGAACAAAGACCAACGCCCTCCCAGCCGACAAACATGAGAAGCAAGTTTTCGCCAAGAATGAGAAGCAACATGTTGAACAAAAAGAAGTTCAGGTAAGCAAAATACTTCGATGGCCGTTCATCATGCGACATGTAGCCGATTGAGAATAAGTGAATCAATGTTCCAACGCCGGTCACGACTAGAACCATGATCGCGCTGATATGATCAATGACAAAAGCCGCCTGAACATTCAGCGCGCCAACGTTGATCCACTGGAAGTAACGAGCCGAAACGGCCGCCGGTGCACCTTCGCCAAAAAGTTTTAAAACTAAGGTCAGCGCGCAAAGAAATGAAATACCAACCGCAACGGTTGCAACAGTACCCGCAAGATATGCGTTGTGGCTCTTGTAACGAAGGCCGTTAAAGACAAAGCCCAAAAGCGGGGCCAGCAGAAGAATGCCAAAAAGAAGTTCGTTACTCATGTTAGCCCTTCAAATGCTCAAAGAAGCGAATGTTCACTTCACGGAATTTCTTAAAGACCGTCACAGCCAGCGCGAGACCGACGGCGGCCTCCGCGGCCGCGATGGTCATCACGAAAAACACCATGACTTGGCCGTTCACGTTTTCGGAATAGCGACTAAACGCGACGAATGAAATATTAACCGCATTCAGCATTAATTCGATCGACATCAAAATGATGATGACGTTTCGACGCATCAAAACTCCGAGCATACCGAAGACAAAGAGAACCGCCGACAAGTACAGATAGTGGTCGAGACCCACTTTTAAAGATGCAGGATTAATCGGCATGGTGGTGCGTGCCTCCGGTGATACGAGAGAGAGTGACCGCGCCAACGGCGATCATGAGAAGCAATAGACCGATGATCTCAAATGCGAACAAATAGTTTGTAAAGAGTAAAATTGATAGATCGCGCGTCGCCTTGATACTGGAAGCCGCCGCCGGCGCGAGAGGTTTAAAAGTAGGCTCTGTCGCGTACGTTGACCAGATAAAGACGATCAACATTCCCAGCAAAACACCAGACGACGCGAGCTTGAGGCCGTTTCCAAAGAGGCCGCTCGAGAACGCTTTCATTTCATGTTTCAAATCGAAGAGCATTAGTACCATGACGAAGAGAACCGTCACGGCTCCCGCATAAACGATCAGCTGAACGCCCGCTAAAAACCAAGCGTCAAGCGATCCAAAGAGCCCGGCTACGCTGATCATGGTGATCACCAAGCAAAGCGCCGAAAAGATCGGGTTACGAAATAAAATAACGCCGAGTCCGAAGACGAGCGCCACGAGGCCCAAGAAATAGAAGAGAAAATCTGCAGAACTCAGCATTTTAACTTTATATCCTTCAAGGGTGATGGCTGATGACGAGCCAAACGGCCGTCAAAAGCGTGTTGAATAAAGCCCACGGCAACATCGTTTTCCAGCCGAGATCCATCAATTGGTCGTAACGGAATCGCGGAAGCGTCCAGCGGACCCAAATGAAAACACAGAGGAACAACATGACTTTTATGAGGAGAACGAAGAAGAACAGAAGCGACGTCACAAACGCAGCGAGGTTCGGGTGACCGAACATCAATCCGTTTGCGAAATGCTGGTTCACCACGTCAGGCGTGATATTATAAAACGGTAGCGAGTAACCGCCGAAGTAAAACGTTGCTAACAATGCGCTTGCGACCATCATATGGCCGTACTCACCGATGTAGAACATCAGAAGTGCAAAGCCGCCGTATTCAGTGTGAAAGCCTGCGACCAGTTCGCCCTCGGCTTCAGGTAAATCGAAAGGTAGGCGATTGGTTTCAGCAAACGAGGCACAGAAGAAAATCAAAGCGCCAAGCGGGTTATAGAACACACCCCAGTTGGGCAACCACGAAATCACCGTCGCGTGCCCAAGAAAATTAAATGCGAGCGGCTTGCCGACTTGCTGATTGATGATATCGTAAAAAGAAAACGTGTTGAAGATCATCACGATACCAACGAGCGAAAGTCCCAGCGCAAGCTCGTACGAAACCATCTGCGCACTGGCGCGAAGCGCTCCCAGTAATGAATATTTATTTGAGGATCCCCAGCCCGCCATCAAAAGCGAGTAAGCACCCAGGGAAGACACGCCAAGAACGACGACGATCCCGACTCCGAAGTCGTAACCTTGCATGATAAAATCGTAAGGTCCGTACTCGCCCCCCAGCAGAGGCATCGTAAACGGCTCTAGATGAAAAGGCAGCGAAAGAGGAATCGCCGCAAGCGCGAGCGCGCCCGGAATCAAAGCCATGATGGGCGCACCGTAATACATAACGGCAACACCCTTGGCCGGAAAGAACGGCTCTTTGAACAAGAACTTCACCGCGTCGGCAAGAAGCTGAATTAGACCGAGCGGACCGACACGATTGGGACCAAATCGATTTTGCATAAATGCCGAAACTCGGCGCTCAAGCCAGACGAGAACAGGCACAAGCTGGACCATCACTAAAAAGATGATCAGCAGTTTAAGGCAATTGATTGATATTTCGAACCAGTCTTTACCCATATTTTAATTCCAATCCAACGCTTTGGATTTCACTTCCCAGATCAACCCGACAATGAACAGCAGGATGAAGACGCCCATCGCGCCCAAAATATAAACGCCTTGTCCTTGTCTCACAAAATCCATAAACGTGAGTGCCCACGGATACATGAAAATAATTTCGATATCGAAAATAATGAATAAGATCGCTGTTAGATAAAATTTGACCGAGACGCGACTCTCGCTGGTTTCGGTCCCTGCAACGCCGCTTTCGTAAGGCATATCTCGGGCGGCGTTCGGCTTTGGGCGAGGGCCCAGGGCCGACGACAAAATAATCAAGAACGCGCCAAAGCCGGCGAGGATCGCGACGAAAATGAGAAAGGCGAGCAAGCTAGACAAGGCTCCTCCAACAACTTAAAGCACAAACGAGTAATGGCCTATATTGATATGCCGACTCGGGTTGCGACAACCGAAGTTCGTTGCTGCTGCGCCGCGCGAGTGTCATCATGTTGACCTCATGCCGGCAGATCACACACTCACTCTCCGAATAGAAAAAGCTCTCGATCGCGCGATCGAAATCGACCATTCGAGCGGCGAGAAGCCGATCGAAATTATCGGAACTGACGCCACGGTTTCGCTGGCACTCTTGCTCACGCAGACGCAAAGCCTAGAGCTGCAAAAACGTGCAAACCTGATCCTTGTTCCCTCACAAAAAGAGGCAGAAGAGCTCGAAAGACACCTCCGCTTTTTCGGCTTCACCCAAAACACGTTCATACTTCCAAGCTTCGATGTATCGGCATATTCTGGACTTTATCCAAACTCGCGGCTAATCAGTGCGCGTGTTCGATGGGCTTACGCAGCCCAGTCGGCAAAGCCTGGCAGTCTTTTCATCGCGACACCTGAATCCCTGCAGCAAAGAACTGTTCCCCCGAAAATTTTGAAGTCTCATTCGCTTCATTTTCGAAAAGGCGACGACCTTCCGGCCGAACTTGGGCGCGCGCTAACGAAGCTCGGATACCAGTCGGTTCCGGTTGTCGAAGATGAAGGCACTTTCGCCGTTCGCGGCGGAATCGTTGATATTTATTCTCCGGCCCATGAGCGGCCGGTTCGGATCGAACTTTTCGGAGACTCGATCGAATCCGCCCGTTTCTTTGATCCCGAGACACAGCGCTCAGAGGGCGGAACGGACTCATTCTCAGTTATCCCGCCGCGCGAAATTTTATACGACGACGATAACCGCGCACGCGCCTCGTCGTTATTTCGAAAAAATGTTGCCGACCGGCCCGTAGATGCGAGCGACCGCGACTCGGTTGTTCAGTCTTTAGTTCAAGGTCAAACGTTTCCGGGGCTTGATTTCCTAATCGGCGATTTTTACGACGACTTTGCTTTTCCGATCGATCATTTCAGCGTTGATGTTCATGCCTGGTTTTTGAATCCAATCGAGATCGCGCGTATTAGCGAACAGTTCATTGAAACTCTCAAAAAAGAATTTGCGGCGTCTGGCGATCAAGTGATCCGGCCCGCCGTTGCTGACTTATTTCGATCCTTCGATCAAATGCCGCAAAAGCGAATCGCCAGGTCATTTGAACTTTCGAAAATTGAATTTCAGGATTCGCCCCTCGATCACGCCCACACGACCTCACATCTCACGTTTCCCGCTCTCGAACTTCGGTTCCCGCCGCCCTCGGCGGCAAACCCAATGGAGGCGCTCGACGGAATGCTT
>JAYTHQ010000111.1:0-1650 GCA_043732445.1 Bdellovibrionales bacterium
GTTGTCGGCGTTCGCGGAACAATTCGCAAGCGGCCTGAAGGAATGGCGAACAAAAAACTTGAAACCGGCGAAGTCGAAGTCGTTGCGGATCTCGTTGAGATATTAAGCGAAGCAAAGACACCGCCGTTTCAAATCAATGATGCTGCAGTTAGCGAAAACCTACGCCTTAAATATCGTTATCTTGAAATTCGCTCAGAGGTCTTGAACAAGCGCCTGCGTCTTCGCCACGAAATCATCCGGACCGTGCGCAATTATTTGTCAGACGAAGGTTTCTGCGAAGTCGAAACACCGATTCTTTATAAGTCCACGCCTGAAGGCGCTCGCGATTATCTTGTTCCTTCCCGGGTGAACCAAGGCACCTTCTACGCGCTGCCGCAGTCGCCACAGACGTTGAAGCAGCTTCTGATGATTGGCGGTATGGATCGTTACTTCCAGATCGCGCGCTGTTTCCGCGATGAAGACTTGCGAGCCGACCGCCAACCAGAATTCTCGCAGATCGATATGGAGATGAGTTTCGTCGATCAAGACGATATTATGGCCATCAACGAAAAGATGGCCGCGCTGATCTGGAAAAAGTTTCGCGGAGTCGATATCGAAAAAATTCCGCGCATGACGTTCAACGACTGCATGAACCGATTCGGTAACGACAAACCTGATCTTCGTTTCGGTATGGAACTTAAAGATCTCGACATGGTCGCGGCCGGCACGGGTTTTAAAGTTTTCGACGATATTTTGGCGAATAAAGGTTCGATTAAAGGTATCGGCTGTTCGCAAGGTGCAGAATTCTCGAGGGCACAGATCGATAAGCTCGTCGACGTCGTTAAGAAAAATGGCGCCAAGGGCCTGGTGTGGATAAAAATCGACAAAGACGGCAAGCTGACATCGGCCGTGGGCAAAAACATGCCCGAAGACAAAGTCCGCGCGATCTTTGACAAGCTTGTACCTGAAGGAAAAGGCGTTGCCTTTGTCGTCGCCGACCAGTGGGATGCGACGTGCGCAGCCCTCTCGGCTCTTCGCTTGCACCTTGGTCGCGAACTAAAATTAATCGATGAATCGAAAGATCGCTTTTTGTGGGTCATCGACTTTCCGCTCTACGAGTACGACCCGCAGGCCAAGCGTTGGGCGGCACGCCATCATCCGTTCACGTCTCCACAAAATCAGTTTATGGATGATTTGAGAAACGGAAATGAAAAAGTCTTTGGCGACATGCTGGCGAAGGCTTACGATCTCGTTTGCAACGGCCACGAAATCGGTGGAGGCAGCGTTCGGATTCATCGCAGTGATGTTCAAGCCGCGATGTTTAAATCCCTAGGCTTCTCGCTTGAAGATGCAAAAAACAAATTCGGTTTTTTCATGGAGGCCCTGCAGTACGGCACACCTCCGCACGCTGGTATCGCCTGGGGCGTCGACCGCTTGACAATGATCTTAGCCAATACCGACGCTATTCGCGACGTGATCGCGTTTCCAAAAACCGCGAAGGCGACAGATCTGATGTCCGAAGCGCCAAACGCAGTCAGCCGGGACCAGTTGATTGAACTCGGCATTCGCTTGGCACCGTCGCTAGAGAATATGGGTGCGGCCCCCGAGGCTTGATGAAACTCGCAATCGGCGTTCTTTTATGTGTAGCGTTCAGTCTTGCTTCGATTGCGC
>JAYTHQ010000112.1:0-1641 GCA_043732445.1 Bdellovibrionales bacterium
ACTCGTCTTTCAGTCATTCGAGTCAGATCAAGCTCGTAGACTTGCCACTGTTTATGCGATGGCCGCAGAGAACTCATAAATAAAATCTTTGAGCCGTCAGGCGAAAAACGCGGTCCCCGATTATCGCCAACGGCCGTGAGTGCGCGAGCAAGTAACGCCGCCGACCCCTTCACGACCGGTGATGTTTCAAGCGGCGCTGCCGTCGGCACAACCGCTTTCGCACCACTGCCGGGGCTGCCGCTAGCGCCCACGGGTTTTTTCGCCGACTGACACGAAGAAATAAAAAAACCTAAAAGACAGAACGCAAGAAGTCGCTTCACGGGTGCCACCTTAAAGATTTTTACGCGAACTCGATTGCTTTGCGAATGAGCGAGACTGGAATCGATTTCTTTAACCGCGCCAGCGGGACCCACTTGCCGTTTTTGCGAGATTTCGTTTCGAGTTTCGCGTCCCTCACAACGTCGACGAAAATATCATAATGAGTGACGCCGCCGCGAAAGGAAAACTTTTTCGGCACAGTTTTCAGACGTTTCACTTCGCCGGGCGGAAGGTCGTGCCCTTTGAGAAACGGAGCATAGGTGTTGGGCTCAACAAAGACAGCACCTTTACGGATCACGATTTTCGGGGTCCAGAGCCAAACCTCGATTTCGCGGCGCGGGCGTTTGAGCGGCAGCAGCGCAATCAGGTTTTCTCGGCGTGCAGCGCAGGTCTTCTGCCAAGGACACAAAAGGCAGGCGGGATTCGCGGGCGTGCAAACTGTCGCGCCTAATTCCATCATGCCTTGGTTCAGATCTGCTGGGTGATCGGTCTGCGCGAGCTCGTCGGCGATCGTTTGCAAAACCGCGCGACCGGCAGGCTTCCACCACTCCATTTTTTTTGCGTACATGCGAGAAAGAACGCGGATCACGTTTCCATCGAGAACGCCGGTCTTTTCATCAAACGCCAAGCTTGAGACCGCGCGCGATGTGTAAGGACCAAAACCCGGAAGCTCCATGAGCTCGGCGCTCGTGCGGGGAAAGCCGCCTTCACGTGCGTGCAAAACGATCGACGACTTATGTAAATTGCGCGCGCGCGAGTAGTAGCCAAGTCCTGCCCAATATTCGAGAACATCTTCAACGGGAGATTCGGCAAGCTGCGCTAGCGTCGGGAAGCGCTTCAGGAACTTTTCGTAGTACGGAATCACGGCCGCAACGGTCGTTTGTTGCAGCATGACTTCCGAGATCCAAATCCGGTAAGGATCGCGATTTTTACGCCATGGGAGATCCCGCCGGATACTCCGGTACCATTCGATCAAATTTCGGCTGTCGTTTTTAAACGTCATTGAGACCCGCAGACTTAAATCGCGAGCCAAATCTTGTCACGGCCGCTTGTGATATTTGCCTTATGACCTCGGCCGAATCCCGCAAAAAGGCCTCCGAGAGCGCTCTGAAAAAAAGAAAATAGGCGTTAAACCAGAGAGTTAGGCGCCGCGACCGAGCCGTCTTTGAGCACGGCAGTCTGAGCCCCGGGCTTGCTCAGTGTTTGAGCGCCCCTCGTTTGTTTTGGTCGTTTGTGGAGGTCAGAGTGAATTCGGAAGTTTCGAAACTGAATTTGGTGAAGTTCATGGTGCTGGCCGCGGGCCTCATGATTCTTTTCCAGAGT
>JAYTHQ010000113.1:0-1639 GCA_043732445.1 Bdellovibrionales bacterium
GCGCAACAGAAATTGGCTTGTTATCTCGCCGTGCAGGCGGGCACAGCGTTTGTCGGAGTCGGGCTTGCGGCCGCGAAATATGCAAACTTCGCAGAGGAGATGACCGCTGCCTACGAAGAAGCGCCGGCTGCGGTTGCCGTTCGCAAGGCTGCCCCGGCGCTCGTGAAACTCGATCCCGACGAAATTTTAGCCGCGCGCTCTTCGGCCGCAGCCGGTTTTGAAACGCAAGTCCTTGAGGATGCGCACGTCACCGTTAATGGAGCCCGCGCGCAAGTCGATAAAATTGTCAGAAAATCTGATGGAAGGCTCGTCGGGCAGATATCCTGGGAGGTCGACAGGACCGGCAAGAACCTCAGCATTGAGCACCTCGACGCAAAGATCCCCGGAAAGGGCTTCAGCCAAAATCTTCTCGATTTCGTGCTTGCGCGAAATCCGAAGGTTCAGGTCATTCACGGTGAACTTCTGGAGGATAATTTCGACGCCTTCATCGACGCACGCCACGCGGGTCTCCCCTGTCTGGACGCGCTGAAGCGGACGCCGGCTTATAAAATCCGCGCTAGGGCTGGATTTGGGCGGATTCTGGGGTCGAGCTGCTCCGAGGAGCATGGCCACCTAGATATGGCTGTTGGTCGTTAACGATCACTCGGCTTTTCTGGCCACCGGACTTAAAATCCTGCGCTTCCCATTGACCCACCCGATGGCCGGTGATAAAACTCTGAATCTTCACGCCAAAGTGTCTTAGAGTTTTTTAGGAGCCGGTCATGTCTGATATCGTACGCGACGTTATTTTAAAGTCTGCCAAAGTGAACAAAAACATCGCTGATTTTTCGACTGGCGACACAGTTGGCGTTTACGTCCGTGTCCGTGAAGGCGACAAAGAGCGCGTTCAGCTCTACAAAGGCGTAGTCTTGAAACTTCAAGGCAAAGGCATCAGCCGTTCGTTCACGGTTCGCAAGATTTCTGCGGGCGTGGGCGTTGAAAGAACATTCCCGTTTGCAAGCCCATCAGTCGATAAGGTCGAGCTCGTCGCGCGCGGCAAAGTTCGCCGTAGCAAACTCTACTTCTTGCGCGGCCTCCGCGGTAAAGCGGCTCGCCTCACCTCTGAGCTCGTTGGCCTTAAAGACGAACACGCTCAAGCCGCTCAACCTGCCGCTGACGCGGCTCCAACAACCGCCGAGTAACCAACCTCGTCGATTCACAGTTCGCCCCGAATCCGGGGGAGCATGGTTGGGACTGAGCTTTCCGGAAGAGTCGAAAATTAACGAAATAAAAAAGGCGCCGCAGGGTGCCTTTTTTATTTGTGGTCTCGCGCATTTTCCTTTCTGATCAAGGAACATGGGACGTGCTCAAAAACCTCAGCTTAAAAAAGCGCTCATTCGCCTAAAAACGAAAGCGAAATTCAAATTTAAAAAATTTGAATGGCAAGCCGTCACCGGCGGCCCGATCATCGGCGTCGATGAGGTTGGCCGAGGGTGTTTGGCGGGTCCCGTTTTTGCTGCGGCGGTGATCCTTCCCGAGGATTTCGCTTCAAGATTCAAAAGAGAAAAAATCACCGATTCAAAACTGATATCCGAAAGCCGGCGGGGTGAATTGAGCCAACTCATTCACAATCACGCGCAGGTGGGTATCGGATTTGCGA
>JAYTHQ010000114.1:0-1636 GCA_043732445.1 Bdellovibrionales bacterium
CGAGCGGGCTCACGGTTTCTACTTTTGCTTGATGGCCCCATGGGCGCAGGAAAAACGCAGTTCACGAAGTTTCTAATCGAAGCGATTGGTTCGAGCGAGACTGTTTCGCCGTCTTTTGCAATTCATAATTCTTACGAGACGCGGCGGGGTGAGGTTCATCACTTCGATTTGTTTCGCCTCGAAAATGGCGACGATCTTGAAAGCACTGGTTTTTGGGATCTGTTTTCTAATGAAGAAGCCTGGATGATCATCGAATGGTCTGCAAAGTTAGACGAATTTGGTTTATCTCACCAGCTCCCCACCACTTGGCCCAAGTTGAAATTAGTTTTCGAAACTGACGCTCACGATTCCGACGCCCGTTGGATCGAGATTAAGCAGCTTTCTTAGCCCTGAACTTTTCTAATTGTGACGCGTAGTCGACCGCGAGTTTCTCCATCGCCGCTAGCGTCGCCTTGAAATCAATGCCGCCCAGCGAAACACCCATGATCATCGAGTTCAGTTGGCCACTGACCATCACCGGCACAAGCGTCACGTGCTTGGCTAAGATGCCGCGGTTAAAATCATTGAAAAAGAGCGTGTTTACGGGATTTGCCGTGACGTAACCGTGATAGGGAAGTGACGAGCGAAAGACGACGCGAAAGAGGCTTGGGCTATCGAGAGAAATTGCATCGGGCTTTTCACCTTTTGCGGACCAAACCAAATCCGACCATTTTGCTGGCCGCAATTCGTTACGAATGTAGCTGAGAACCAAACCTTGTTCGAAGATCGACGCGATTTGGGTGGCGACTGCGGTCATCAATTCGTCGGGCGTCGAACAGCTTGCGAGACCTATATTCGGTTCTGAATTCGGCAGGCGAGCGGTGTTTACAGCAATTGGCGGCGGCATCGCGATGGTGTCGGGAGCTAGCGGCATCGGTGTCGGCGTCGCGACCGGAGGTGCGGGCGGAACTCTCGGAGCCGGAACTGCTGAGGTCAACGGAACAGATGATGGTGCGGATTTAGGTAAGACGGGCTTCATAGGTGCGCTAGGTGCATCAATCACCGGGGCCGAGAAATCAAACGAAGCCAGATCGATCATCATGCTGTCGTGATCAAGGCCGTCAGGTTTGGTACTTATCGGTTGCCCGATATCATGGAGCGAGAGTCCGTCAGGAACGATAAATAGGTTTGGCGTCGACACCGGCGCGATTTCGAAGAGTAAACCATCTGGATCATCAAGCGACACATCTGGTGCAGCCGGCAGGTCCTCGGCGAGAACTTCGTCGGCAGGCCGCTGACGAACTTTTTCAACGACAGCTACCTGGCGTGGCTCAAGCGGTGCCTGCGAAGGGGCAAGAGACTTGACCGTCGCGTTCGGCGTGGGGGCTTTCAGTGGAACTGGAGCTAGCGACTTGGCCGGCTCGTAGGCGCGAAAGCGTTTTTCAAGGGCTTGAGCGCTCGCAACGACGAGGCGATGCTCCGCCGTGAACGGAACGTGAAACTTCGGCGGCTCAAGGCAGCCAATCAGCATCACGCCGTGCCATTCCGCCAGCGGAAAAAACGACGGCGTCCAAGCAAAATCGGCTTTCACGGCCTCCCAAAAAACGGGATCCGCGGGGATTTGAAAGAAGTCATCACGAAGAATTGGCAGAGAATA